>NZ_NPJK01000012.1:0-3629 GCF_002251285.1 Prevotella sp. P5-64 | reverse complement strand
CTTTTCGTTGAACTGATATCCGAAGATACTGCTGCATCTCTGACCCAGTGTTGAGTCGATAACGGGTGAAAGCATGGAGTCAAATTTCTCCATGATTGAAAAATTCCTCCAAAAGGTGTGAGTTTTTCGAATTTTATTTGCACCTTTGCAGCGCCTTGTTACGATTTTCGCTTGTTTTCTAATTGCAACACTAAGATAAGTGAAAAATCTGACACGGCAAAATCCTAGGCAACTTATTGTTGCTCAGGAACTTATAAATAAAGTTAAATTATAGTGTTGCGGAATTAAGGGTATGGACTTTAATAAAGCTCGATTATTATATCTTATCGTATTTTTCCTGTATTCCGGCCTAAGTGTGTCCGGACAATCGATTCATGTTTCAGGAAGAGTACTTCAACAAAATACGCAAACACCTGTTGAGTTTGCTAATGTCGTTCTATTCAAACAAGATTCAGTCTTTCTGAAAGGAACAACGACAGACACTATCGGAAGATTTGAATTTGAAAATCTTCCCACAGATAATTATGTGCTGTCAGTATCCTGTTTAGGATTTGAAACAAAGCGGATTTTGATACAGAATCTGACGGAATCAGCACAAATAGATGTGTATTTGAATGAAAATGTTTTGTTACTTGGGGAAGTGGTGATTTCTGCTTCTTCCACAATAAACAAGATTAACCAACGGATTGTGTTCCCGACAAAATTGCAAATCAGCCATTCTGCCAACGGAATGCAATTGCTGAATACAATGATGCTTCCCGGCTTGAACATCAATCCGATGCTGAATACGATTTCATCATCCGACGGCGGGAAAGTCATTTTGCAGATTAACGGCGTAAATACCACGCCGGAAGAAATTCAGACCTTGCAACCCCGCCAAATCAAGCGGATAGAATATTCGGATTATGCAGGTATCCGATACGGACATGCTTCCAAAGTTATCAACTACGTGGTAGTAAGGGATGATAAAGGCGGTGTTGTTGGTGTGGATTTGATGAACTCGCTGAATATCCTTGCAGGGGGCGATGTTTTCTTTGCCAAATTCAACAAAGGAAAATCGGAATATGCTTTGAACTACACCGCAACGTTTCAACGCATCAACACGAATAACAGAAATCGCACAGGTAGTTATCAGTTTGAAAATTCATCCCCTATATTGAGGGAAGAAATCAGTGCCGGAGGTGATTATTCGTACCAAATGCATGATTTTTCGCTGACATACAACTATCAGCAGAGCGATTCGGCTTTTTTCAATGCCAAGTTGAAATATAATCTGAGCAATCAGCCTCACAACGATTTCAACAGTTTTCTAAAAGAGAATGGCACGGACAAAGGGTTGATTTTTGACGGAAGTCAGCAAAAAATTAATGTTCCTACCATCGACTTGTATTACCAGTATGGTTTACCCAAAAATCAGAAAATATATGCTAATGTGGTGGGGAGTTATGCGAACGCAGCATCTTCGCGGAATTACTGCGAATACAACGATGTTGATACTCTTTTCAGCGAACGTTCGGAACTGTTTTCCGATAAATATTCACTGATTGCCGAAGGCATATACGAAAAAGGATTTGCCCATGGAAATTTGAAATTCGGGATAAAACATATTCAGTCGTTTACAGAGCAGACAATTAATCAGGGCGAGGAATTCAAATCGGATTTGAATCAGGCGGAATCGTCGGTTTTTGCAGAGTGGTTTTATAGTAAGGGCAAATTCAGCTATAGCTTGGGACTTCGCCTGAATCGCCTGCATTTTTCCAATGTATCTGTTACCAAAAGCTATTACCATTTCTTACCCAAAGCGATGGTTGGCTATCGGTTCAGTGATAATTCTTTTATCCGGTATGATGCGGAGATGAGTCAAACGAATCCAACCCTGATGGAGTTGGCCGACACGGAAATCCGTCTTGACTCGTATCTTGCCGAGAAAGGGAATCTGTTGCTTCAACCGTACCTGAATCTGAATAATAATTTATATTACGAAAACAGAAAAGGGTTGTTCGCTTTCAATGCAAGCCTGCATCATCACTACAAACACAATCCTATCATGGAATCGAAAAGAGAACATGGAAATGTGTTCCTGACAATGCCCGAAAACATGAAAGATTGGAATAAGTATAATGCGGAGATAACATTGAAAGTAGGGATGATAAAAAACTTCCTGCAATTTTCGGTTACAGGAGGCTTCAACCACTTTGACAGTCGTGGGAACAACTATTCGCATACCCATTCTAATTTTTATTACAGGGCAGATGTTTTGGCAATGTATAAGAAATGGATGCTGATAGGCCAGCTACAGCCTTTTGACGAAAGGTTATACGGCGAAACCGTCATAAAGGATGGTAATTATCACTACTTGGCTATCCGGTACAATGCGACTAATTTTTCTTTTGGCATAGGTGCGTTCAATCCGTTTAAGAATGTTTCCCGAACCATTATGGAAAACAAAAATGCACAAGCGCCTTTCCGAAGAGAAAGTTTTAGCGATGCATCCCGAATTCTCGTTGCCACGCTCACTTGGAATTTTAATTTCGGAAAAACTCATCTTGTCGGTACTAAATCGCTGAATAATCAGGATACCGACTACGGAATCAAAGGAAGTTATAAGTAAGATTAGGTGTTGATTTCAACAAATTCTGTATTATGTATTTCTGGCAAATCTATCACTAATTATCTTTCAGCGACATGTTGTTGCTTCGCGTTCACTGAATCCTATCGGAATTCAGTGAACGCCTTTGTGTGTCGTCAACTGACGATATCATCCTTTTTTTTACTCAAAATCAATAAAAATGAAAGATAAGATAAAAAACATTGCAGAAAAATTAGAACATCAAATCAGGATGCATGAACTCGATTTAAATGACAGGATTAAAGATATTCCTCAAATAATATTGCTGTTGGAACAGGGGTTCTCGGAATTGAAAGAAATAGTTTCGTTTTATAAGTTCAAAAGTGAAATGGATGAAATATTCTTTTTCAAGATAATAAAACCCAAGTTTTTTAGTAAACTAATCTATTACAGGAAAGTGTATAACATCGAAATGATGCGCCCCAACGGACAAGATTGTGTGCTGAAAAATTATTTCATCAATGAACTGAATCAGTTAGAGAATTTCTACAATAAGAACATTGATTTCTATAAATACTACCGTTCGGGAAGTACGCATTTGGATAAGTACTTTTTTCTGAGAGGAAAACAAGATATTCAAATGACAATGGAAACATTTTATTTTGAAAGAGACCCTAATTTTTCTACGATTTGCGATTTTAAAGTTGCAAAAATAGTAGCAAACGAAATGTTGCGAATTTATCTGAATCCTAAAATCCGCAACTATCATCCAATACACGATTAAGGGTAGATTTATGAGTCGTTAGTAGCAGCTTTCAGTAAAAAGCAACAGCACAACATCAATATGTAGCCACCATCCCCTTACCCCACGATGCGACTTGAGGTAATACGCAGATTCAAACCGGAAAGAAAGGATTCTTATCCGAATTCTGTTTTGAAGGGTTTTGCATAAGCTCGGTTCTCTGTGTAGATATTCAGCACGTATTGCCTTGCAGTCATGATCCACTTGGCAGGTACGGAGATGAATCTGAAGACAAAAGCCTTTATGCGACTCGTTTTC
>NZ_NPJK01000011.1:0-268 GCF_002251285.1 Prevotella sp. P5-64 | reverse complement strand
TATGTCAAAGATCTTTTCGGGGACATGCCCCGGAGTGGAGAATAACGGATTCGAACCGTTGACCCCCTGCTTGCAAAGCAGGTGCTCTAGCCAGCTGAGCTAATCCCCCATAATTGAGAGTAGCATTCTATCGGTCATCTTGTCGATGTGTAGTCCCAGGCAGACTTGAACTGCCGACCTCCACATTATCAGTGTGGCGCTCTAACCAACTGAGCTATAGGACTGTCTGACTCGGCGTTCAATTAACCTGTGGGCTTAACTGCGCCCA
>NZ_NPJK01000010.1:0-137070 GCF_002251285.1 Prevotella sp. P5-64 | reverse complement strand
TTTACTTTATCTAAGGCATTTGCGAGGAGCTCCCGCCCCTTGGGGAGGGGAGGGTTGGGGAGGGGCTTTTCTGCCTTGGCAACTCTGTAGGAGTTGCGTTTAGCCGTAGGCGTTACCCACGGCAGGATGATGGGCTGCTATTTTTTGATGGGTATTATCAGATTGAGTATAACGCCTTCGGCTAAGCGCAACACTTTACCTTTCCGCGTCGCAAAGCGCCGCGCCGGTGACCTTCGGTTCAGCGTTGCTATCCTTTTATGGTTCAATACCCAGGGTAGAGGCGCTGAGCACCTCAACCCTGGGCTGGGGAAACGCAACTCCTACAGAGTTGCCAAGGGTACGTACCGCCTGCTATGGGATAACCATACATTACAGCAGGGAGCGCACCATCCACCTTGGGCTAACTACTCATGGTCGTTGGGAGCGTACCATCTACGATGCGTTATTAATCACAAATGCCCTAATTAATATGGAACACGACGAAGAAGGTTAATTCTGTTTTATCAGAACCATCCGTATTCGTCGCAATGACGGAAATGCGGATGGGGGGCGATGGCTCGGAGTGTCTTTACTATCTGTTCGGGCGACGCGACTGGCCCTGCTACCATGATGTGCACCATCGCCAGCGATGAAATGATAAAAATCGCGGGGGGAAGAAGAAAAAAGGGAAAAAAGATTTGTATTTCGATAACAATCATTATCTTTGCAAGCATAACCTAATACTCCTCCAAAAAAGTGCTGCTTATGAATACCCCACGACAGAGCAACGCCACCACACTGTGGTACATGATGGTAATCGGTCTGCTGATGGTAGCCTGCGGACAACGACAGGCGACGACTCCTATGGCCGTGCGCAAAAGTCTGGACAGCCTCATCTCTTCTTCACACAATATCGACACTCTCCGTATGCTGCAGAAGCGTATGGAGAAGGAAGGCAATGTGTTGGGGCGCATCATCGTGTGCAGAGAGATAGGCCGGAAGATGCGCAACGAGAGCCTCTTTGACGAGGCGCTGCGCTACCACGGCGAAGAGCTGACGCTCGCCGAAGACCTGGACGACACGCTGGAGATGGTGCAGGCGCTCAACAACCTGGGCACCGACTACCGCAGACTGGGCGTGCTCGACGTGGCGCAAGACTACCATTACCGCGCGTGGACCATCAGCAAGGCGAGCGGCGACACCTCGCACGTGGCGAAGAAGAGTCGCGTGGTGGCGCTCAACGGACTGGGCAACATCTACCTCACCGTGGGCAACTACGAGCGCGCCGACAGTGCGCTGCGCATGGCGCTCGCCGGCGAGAAAGAGCTGAAGAGCGAACTGGGGCAAGCCATCAACTACGCCAACATAGGCTCCATCTTCCGCCATCAGAACATGAACGACTCGGCGTGGGCGTACTTCCGCAAGTCGATGGAGCTGAACCAGAAGGTGAACAACATGCTTGGCATCTCGCTCTGCCATACCTACTACGGTTCGATGTATGAACGGGAGCGACGGTATGACAAGGCAGAGGAGGAATATGAGAAAGCCTACGAGCTGATGAAGGCTTCGCACGACGACTGGCATGCGCTGAACTCGCTCATCGCGCTGGCAAGCATCAACCTGACCAAGGGTGACAACGCCAGGGCGTTTAACTTCCTGGGCAAGGCAAAGCGGATGGCGGAGGAAATCAAGTCGTATGAATATCTGGCAGAGGTCTACACCTTATATTATAAGCACTACAAACGCACGGGCGACTACAGTGCGGCGCTCGCAGCCCACGAGAAGGCGGGCGCGATGCAGGACAGCGTGGTAGACATGGAGAAGGTGAACCGCATACAGAACGCGGGACTCGCCATCGAACGCACCCAGCAGGCAAGGATGATGGACGCGGCGAATATGACGCTGCAGAGCGAGCGGTCGGCACGGATGGTGAGCAGCGTCATCTTCGTCATCATAGTGCTGCTGCTCAGCTGTGCGCTGGTGATATTCTTCTACGCACAGCGCGTGAACCACCACAACCACATGAACCTGAAGAGGGTGGCGCAGATGCGAGAAAACTTCTTCACGAGCATCACCCACGAGTTCAGGACGCCGCTCACCGTGATACTCGGACTGAGTCAGGAACTGCAGAAGAACCCGCAGGACGAGGTGAAGAGCCACGCGCTGACCATAGAGCGGCAGGGAAAGGGTCTGCTGACACTCATCAACCAGCTGCTCGACATCTCGAAGCTCAAGTCGAAGGAGGGCAAGCTGGACTGGCGCAACGGCAGCATCACCACCTATGTGACGATGCTCGTAGACACCTATCGCGACTACGCCCGCAGCAAGAACATCGACCTGCAGCTGTATGTCAAGGAGGAGGTGACGATGGACTTTGTGCCCGACTATGTGAGCAAGCTGCTGAACAATCTGATATCCAACTCGCTGAAGTTCACGCCGGAGTTCGGTAAAATCAACGTGTCGATATGGCGCATCGAGGACACGCTGCACGTGGAGGTGAGCGACTCGGGCGAAGGCATGGACGAAGAGACGGCAGCCAATGCGTTCAAACCGTTCTACCAGGGTGAGAGCGACGCCAAGAACATAGGCACGGGTGTGGGTCTGGCACTGGTAAAGAACGTGGTAGACTCGGTGCATGGCAAGATAAGCGTAAGGAGCAAGGTGGGAGAAGGCACAACATTCAGCATAGAGATACCCATCAACAACGTATGCGAGAACAAGCTGACGGAGAAGACGATGGACAACATGCCGGTGCTGCCGGCAGAGGAACAGGCGCTCACCGACTGCGACTGCGACGACAGCCAGTACACGGTGCTGGTGGTCGAGGACAACCGCGACATCGCAGCCTATATAGGCAAGTTGCTCGCCGACCGCTACAGCGTGGCTTATGCCACCAACGGAGGCGACGGACTGCAGAAGGCGATAGACCTGGTGCCCGACCTGATAGTGACCGACGTGATGATGCCCGACATGGATGGTCTGGAGCTCTGCCGACGCGTGAGGGCCAACGAGGTGGTCAACCATATCCCCATCGTCATCGTCACAGCGAAGATTACGGAGCAGGAGCGCATCGAGGGTATCAAAGCGGGTGCCGACGCCTATATCTCCAAACCGTTCAATGTGGACGAGCTGCGCACGGTGGTCGAGAAGCTGCTTGACAGGCATCGCTCGCTGCGCAGCAAGTTTGGCGATGGCATGACAAGCAGCAACAACGACGAAGAGGGCAGGCTCACCGATGCCGAGCGGAGGTTTGTAGCCAAGGCCGTAGACCATATCTATCTGCTGCTCGACAAGCAGGCGCTCGACATCAATGCACTGGCAGACAAGCTGTGCATGAGCTCACGCCAGTTCCATCGCAAGATAGTGGCGATAACGGGCTGTTCGCCCGCCTCGTTTGTAATGAAAATCAAGATGAAGCGTGCCCGACATCTGCTGGAGAACGACACGAGGATGGGCATTGACGAGATAGCCAGCCGCTGCGGCTTTGAACACACCTCGAGCTTCTACCACGCCTTCCGCAAGACGTATGGCGTGACGCCGAAGGATATCAGGAGAGGAGTGGAGGATAATTGAAAGCCCCTCCCCAACCCTCCCCAAGGGGCGGGAGCTACTTCCTGCTGTGTTTGAGGCTGTTGGGTGCGGCTCCTTCCCCTTGGGGAAGGCTGGGATGGGGCTTCTATGGTGGACAGAACGCACCCCTGGCAACTCTGTAGGAGTTGCGTTTCCATAGCCCAGGGTTGAGGTGCGCAGCGCCTCTACCCTGGGTATATATATAATAAGGTGGAGCAACGCTGAACCGAAGGTCACCGGCGCGGCGCTTTGCGACGCGGAAAGGTAAAGTGTTGCGCTTAGCCGAAGGCGTTATACTCAATCTGATAATAACCATCTACCCATTCCTACTCATTATCCTCATGCGCGTAACGCCTTCGGCTAAACGCAACTCCTACAGAGTTGTCAGGTTAGTGGGGCAGTTACCCAGGGTAGCGTGCTTCGCCCGCCACCCTGGGCTGCGAAATCGCAACTCCTACAGAGTTGCCGCTGCTTGCGGGAGGCCAATTGCGGGGTTAATCCATTATTACCTACTTATGTAATAAGTTGATATAAACACAAAAAGCCATGGCGGATGTTGTCGGCTTCGCCTTTTTGTGGCTGTCGGTGACGGCAGTCGGAAAACGAGTTTTCCTCCTTGTCGTCGCCGCCTTCCCCCAACGCCATGCCTTGCATGACGACAACAGCCGGCATGGTTCAAAAAGCGGCCAGCGGCCGTAAAAAAAGCCGCCTTTGGCGGTAAAAAAACAGCTGATTGTGTCATTCCATCTGTTTGACACCTGCCGATAGAAAATAAGGTAATCTTTTTTTGTACCGGCGTTAGCCGGACTTTTTTTACCGCCAACGGCGGACTTTTTGTATTTGCGGCTTTTCAGCCTGCCACCAAGCAGGCGCGGATGGGGGTGGCGGGGAATATCCGAGAGCTCGTTCTCGAGATATCTCCCGACACACACGGACGCATAGGGCGAAGCCCTGAAAAGCCACAAATCTTTTTGTAGCTTCTTGCGATAGCATATTCAAGGTATATGGGCATATACACTACAAGTAACGCCTTCGGCTAAGCGCAACTCCTACAGAGTTGCCAGGTTAGTGGGGGCAGTTACCCAGGGTAGCGAGCTTCGCCCGCAACCCTGGGCTGTGAAATCGCAACTCCTACAGAGTTGCTGCTGCTTGCGGAGGCAAACCAAAAGCCCCTCCCCAGCCCTCCCCAAGGGGCGGGAGCTGCTTCCTGCTGTGTTTGAGGCGTTTAGACAAGACTCCTTCCCCTTGGGAAAGGTTGGGATGGGGCTTCTATTGGTGCGCTTTGCCCTTGCGGCGGGTTGGGGAATGGGGCTCAAAAAAGCAGCCAAGCGTTATAGTAATAACACTTGGCTGCTTCCTTGTACCCAGAGCCGCATTTGAAAATGCTAAAATCGATTAAAGGGGATAAAAATGATAGTCATTCAAATTTGCTTAATAAACATTGGTTTTCAGTAGTTTACGTCATCTTCTCAAATTTAATGGTATTTAGTCGATTTGCAAGATATTTAGCAGATGTGGGGAAAATGTGGGGAAAATCTTTGGTGATACCCAGAAATAGTATTATCTTTGTCCCCAGATTTCCCCACCATCAAAAAAGAAGTATGAAAGTTACGTTCATTATCAAGAAGTCAGCAAAGCGTTATGACACAGAATCGACAGCCACCATATACGTGCGTCTAAGGGATGGCAGGCGATTAGATTCCGTTGCTCAAACGGCACTTTCCATTAACCCCAACTTATGGGATGAAAAGAATGAATGCGTCAAGTCAAAGGCTGTTTGTGACCCCAAACTTCGCTCTGAGACCAATGAGGAACTACGTAAACTCAAAGGCTTCATCGAGAAGGAATACAGCCGAGATAAGGATAATCTGGATAAGGACTGGCTGAAGGCAGCTCTTGTCAGATACTATAATCCTGATAAGTTTACTCCTGAAGGAGAAAAGAAGCAGACCTTTGAGCAACTGTTTGATGAGTTTTTGGAGAAGCACCGCCTTTCGGAGGTTCGTAAAAAGAATTTCAAGGTTGTCAAACGCTCCCTGCTTCGATACGAACTTTATGTTAGGAAGGTTAAGCGGAACAAGAAAGACTTTGTGCTTGATGTGAATGATGTTACCAAAGAAACGCTGGCTGACATGTGGGACTTCTTTGAGAACGAATACAAGTACTTTGAGAAATATCCTCAGATTTATGAAGACATTCCTGAAAAGCGAACACCACAACCCAGAGGCAAGAATACACTGATAGATTGCTTCTCACGAATCAGAACATTCTTCTTATGGTGTTATGAGAATGATAAAACCACGAATCGCCCATTTGACAAGTTCCCCATTGAGGAGTGTAAGTATGGTACACCTATTTATATATCATTAGAAGAAAGGGAAAAAATATGGAATGCAGACCTGTCTGCTAGGCCACAACTTGCCATCCAACGTGACATCTTCATCTTTCAGTCACTCATTGGTTGCCGTGTGAGCGACCTCTATAGGATGACTAAGCAGAACGTTGTCAATGGTGCTATCGAGTATATACCAAAGAAAACGAAAGAAGGTCGTCCTTTAACGGTTCGTGTTCCGTTAAACGAAAAAGCGAAGGAAATCCTCAAACGCTATAAGGATTATGCCGGGCCAAGCCTGCTTCCCTTCATTTCAGAACAGAAATACAACACGGCCATCAAAGAATTTTTCAAGCTTGCTGGCATTGATAGGATTGTCACCACGTTAGACCCTCTGACACGAGAAGAGGTGAAACGCCCCATACACGAAGTTGCCAGTAGTCACATGGCACGAAGGACTTTCATCGGTAACATTTATAGAAAGGTAAAGGATCCCAATCTCGTTTCAGCCCTGTCTGGTCATAAGGAAGGCAGCAAGGCTTTCCAGAGATATAGAGATATTGATGAGGAAATGAAAAAAGACTTGGTTAAATTATTGGATTAGACTATGGCTAAGCAAGATTTTGAGCAATTCAAGCAGGAAATAAAGAACTGGCTTGACAACCATCTCTATGAATACGATGCCTTCGTGGAAGACATCAATAGCAAGTCATACCAGAGTATTCAACAGGTATACTCTCTGGCGATGCGATTGGCACCCAAGCTGATGAAAAAGGCAAGGAGTGAGTTTCATGGTGACATAACTCCCCAAGAGAAAGACTTTGAAACGTTTGTTGCAGATGAGAACACAGCGTCTCTGTTAGTCGATGAGTTCCACCACGTGGAATCCTCATCCATTGTTCCCTGTCTCTTAGCTTGGCTTTATTATGGCAAGTGCTACGAAACGATGGTGGAACGATTGGAAGCAGAAATCGCTGACCCTAAATGTGGTAAGGCAGAGCAATGGATATACAAGGTTATGATTAAGTTCGTCATCAAAGGAAGTATCAGGAACAAGATGCGAACCAAGGAAGACTGGGTTCTCTTTAAGGCAGACAAAGAAGCTATGAGAAATGGAAATGTGGCTGATAATGTTATCGAGGAAGTGAAGAGTACACGCCCATTAGTCGAGAAGGCAGATATGGCAACACCAAAGGCCTCATTCGAGGATTACCTTCTATGTTCAAACAAGGAAGAGGTGATAGAGCACATTAAAGCCATACTCGCTTTCAGGCATACTGCCCCAGATATGTCTTATCTCTATGCTGCGCTGCAAGAACTCGGATTCCTTGATAGGTGTAATGCTACAACCTTCCACAAATTACTTCAGGAACTTGTCCCAACAATAGACTTGAAAGGAACAAGGAATTTCCAGATAGCTTTTCGCAAAATCTTTGATGAGGCAGGGGACTTACTATTGCCGACAAACCTTGAACGGAAGTACATTGATGACTTCAAAAAGAAGCTGCAATCAACGGATAATTCTGCTCAATAATCCGATTATTTGAGCACGTCTTCAATGTTTTTCTGCCCAAATCGATTTCTTGTATTTCGCTTCCTATTTCGCCGAAATACAAGAAATGCAAGTTGTTGAAAATCAATTATTTTTAGCTATACTTTTGTGCCATCGTTCCAAGTGGAGCGGTGGCTTTTTCATCTATAATGCCACCAAGATGAGAGGGTCAAAAATCTGGTGGCGCATGTATAGCTATGACAGATTTAATGTCTATTCTTTCGACAGGTAATGCTAACATCAAGTTAGAGATTACCGGTGAGGACTTGCGCAACTTCTCAGAGGAACTGATAAGTCGCGCTGTCAATGAGGTTGCGATGGTCATGCAAGACAACAAGGAAGATTGCCTGCTAACCAAAGAAGAAACAAAGAAACGCCTCGGTGTTTGCGATGCCACCCTCTGGCATTGGGACAAGAAAGGGTACCTGAAGCCTGTTAAGGTTGGTTCCAAGGTAAAGTATCGTGAATCGGATGTAAAGAAGATTCTCGGAGTTCAGAACAAATCATTTGGCAACTATGGAAAAGATTGAGAACAACAGCCAAGGTATTCTGGCTCTAACCAACAGAATCCGTATGGAAGCCAAAGGCCTGAAAGACATCGGTCTTCCCCTCGATACCTTCCCTCAGAAGCTGCAGGACATCATCTTTGAGGTGGCCCGCATAGAGCAGTTCGATTTGGAGTATCTGACTCTGAGTATGCTATCGGCAGCAGCTACCGCCATCGGTAACAGTTTCCACATCCGCATCCGTGGCTCATGGAAGAGTTGCCCAGCCCTGTATGTCATCCTGATAGGAAGACCTGGGCAGGGTAAAACTCCACCACTTGACTATGCGTTCCGTCCGCTTCAAGAACATGACTTTCTTCTGGTCAGCAAGTTCATTGAAGAGAACAAACGCTATGCAGAACTTAATGCCGGAAACAAAGGCAACGCCATTGATTCCGACAAACCAGTTCTCGTGCAGACCATTCTCTCCGACCTCACACAGGAGGCCATGATGAGGATCCACAATGACAATCAGCGTGGTATCGTAATCCTTGTGGATGAAATCATGGGGTTCTTCAATAGCATCTATCGTTACAATGACAGTCCCTTACTAACTCAGCTGTTGACCGCCTATAGTGGCAAGCCCCTGAAGGTGTCCCGTTGTAACAACCCTGTTCCCATCATCATTCCGCATCCCTGCATCAACATTATCGGTACTACCCAGACGCAGCGAATTGGGGAACTCTTCACGAAAGAGAATGTATCAAGTGGACTGATAGACCGCATCTTGTTCCTTCACCCCAAGAACCGAGACATTCCCAAGATGGAGGAAAACCCAGATGCAGGTGCGCAAGGGAACGGAAGGGCAGAGTGTGTATATCTGAAGTGGAAAGCGATTATTGATAAGTTGCTTTCACTGGAACCTGATTACGACGAAAAAGGTATCATCATACCCAAGGTGCTAGACATGAGCAAAGATGCCTATAGGTGCTTTGCCCAGTGGAAAAATGCTCTCATTGAGAAAGCCAATAGCGTAGAGGATGAAAGACTCATCGACAGTCGTATGATGAAAGCCGATTCCAACGTGGCTCGACTTGCTTTGGTCTTTCAGCTGTTGGGATGGGCTTGTGACGAAATCCACATGCAGTACATAGATGTCCACTCTGTTCAGGCTGCCATCCGCATGTATGACTATCTGGAACTGTCGTACCAGAGCGTCAGATCACACATTCAGAAAGAGACCATGCCTCCTTTGAAGAAAGCCTTTCTTGATTTGGTACAGACAGATTTCACCACTGCCGATGCTATCCAAGCAGGAGCAGAAATTGGAATCTGTGAGAGTACTGTGAAGAAGGATTTAGCCAGAATGTGTGAGGAACGGATTCTTCAGAAAACGAGACATGGAGCATACAAAAAGCTACTCTGATACACCCGATACATTTTACACTTTACATTTTCCCAAAGTGTAAAAGTGTAAAGTTCCATCGTGTAACGAGCCTTATTCAATAACTCAAAAAGATTTATAATTATGAATGAATACCGATTCCATTTACAGAAATACAAAGCTGGAAAGAATACCAAAAAAACATGTCCCCAATGTGGAAGAAAGCGATGCTTTGTCAGATATGTTGACGAGGAAGGTAAGATTGAGTTCCCCGACTATGTGGGAAGATGCGACCATGAGGATTCGTGTGGCTACCATTATACGCCTAAAGACTTCTTCAGGGACAACCCAGACTTGAAGCCTAACAACTTTGAGAATGAAACATGGAGATATGATAAGACGAATAAGCCCGTCATGGTTAAGCCAGAACCAGAGGTCCCGTCTTTCATGTCAACTGACATTATGCGAAAGACACTCTCGCATTATGACATCAATCCCTTATACCAGTTCCTATGCAGGACCATTGGCAAGGAAGCTGCCAACATCCAGTTTGAACGCTACAAGGTGGGAACTTCCAAGAAATGGGGAGGCGCCACCGTCTTTTGGCAGATTGACAAAGATGGCAACGTCCGCTCAGGAAAGCTGATGGGGTACAATCCCAAGGACGGACACCGTATCAAAGAGCCGATACCACAAGTCTGCTGGGTACACTCAGAACTGAAACTGCCAGACTTCCATCTGAAGCAATGCCTCTTTGGAGAACATCTACTTGCCACATCTTCTGCCACTGTCATGCTGGTAGAAAGCGAGAAAACCTGTCTGATAGCATCCCACTTCATGCCAGATTTCCTATGGCTCGCTACAGGTGGCAAGGACGGGTGCTTCAATGAGGAAACCATGCGGGTGCTCCATGACAGGGATGTTATTCTGATGCCAGATCTGGGTGCGACTGAGAAATGGACAAAGAAGTCCGCCATCCTCACTCCTATCTGCAATAGCGTAACCGTTTCAACTGTCTTGGAACAGATGGCGACTGATGAACAGCGTGAAGCGGGACTTGACATATCCGACTTCCTCCTGATGCAGGAAACCAACCAGATGATTCTCCAGCGAATGATAGAGTGTAATCCTGCATTACAGGTACTCATCGACAAACTGCAACTGGAATTAGTCGAGTAACCATGAGCTCGCTCTCGTGGACTGAGAATAAAAGTCCATAACACAATAAGGACTTTTTGCCTGTCAGCAATAAAGTCCCGTCGGGTATCTGGCAAGCACCAGTCCCGACCGTTACGAGCAAGCTCAATTATCAACCCTTATAAAAGTATAGGAAACATTATGAGAACAGATATCAAACAAGCCATGCACATGGATGCAGCAAAATCCTTCAGCACGGCAGAGGCAAACGAGAACGAGCGTCGTTGGAACGAGGAACGGTTTGATCAAAAGAACCAGGATCCTACTAATCACTATGACATCACACGGCAGCATCTCAACTTTGAGATTGGCCCCGATGGGAAAATTCACACACTCGGCTATCAAGAGAAATCCTTGGAGGTGCGCCTGGCAGAGAGATTGGAGCAACTGAGGTGGCACAGCTTCAAGGAGGGAAGCAAGAACCAACCAAACATGTGTGCAAAATTTATCTTTGGCGGTAACCATGACCGTACACTCCAGATGGCATTTGGTGACCAGACGGTTTGTACAGACAGAGGTGCAGACAATAGCCACTTGCACCGATGTCCAGAGATTGAACGATGGGCGATGGATGTATATGACTGGTGCGTACGTCGCTATGGACGGGAAAACATCATCGGCTTCCAGGTCCACTTGGATGAATCTTCACCGCACATTCACGCCTTGATAGTTCCTGTTGGCAGCAGAAAGAGTGGTCGGGAATGCGTCATGTGGTCGGCCAAGTTCGGAAAGAATAAGTATGAATATGGCCAGATTCTGAAGGAAATGCATACGTCGCTCTATGAGGAGGTCGGTAACAAGTATGGCCTTGACCGTGGTGACAGCATAGACGGACGGCAAGTTCAACATCTTGGCAAGCGTGACTACATTCGCAAGCTCAACAAGGACATACATCAGTCAGAGAAAGCTATCAAAGGACTCAAAACTATGCTGACGAATCTACAGACTCAAATAGAAGAGCGGCAGAAGCAACTGGAAGACCTCGAAGGAAAGCTGCGTAGTGGCAAGATACACCTGCAAGACTATGAGGACGAGAGGAAAAGCTTGCAGCGTCAGATTGTAGATTTACATAACAAAGTCTATGACAAGATGGCTGCCATCGGCAGGAAGGAAAGCGAGTTGGCGAAACTGACCAAGGAGGTGGAAACTGTCAGCAGTGTCATTCAGCCGTTCCGCAACCACAAGATCGAGTTTGACCCGCCAAGGATTACTGAGAAACCGCCATTGTTCGGTGTTGACAAATGGCTTGACAAACAGAACGACCAGATAGCTAAACGCTTCACATCAATAGTCAGAAAGATTGAGTCTCTTTATATGCAGGATGCAGAACGTCAAGTGAAGGCAGCACAGAAGAACGTGCTGGCAGACTATCGAGAGTTGAATCAATTGCGTGGTGACTACGAATCCCTAACGGACAGCAGTCATCAGCAAGATTTCGCCTATCGCCAGTTACTTGATCAGTTGAGCATACCATCCATACGAGTCCAGGTACTGGCTATTGCTGATGCTCTTATTGGCGGCAGACCAATCCCGTCTTCTGGCGGAGGTGGAGGTACGACATCCGATTTGAGATGGGACGGGCGCAACCCAGATGAAGAGGAAGATGCCTATCGAAGAAGATGTCTGTTGCAAGCATCAAAGATGGTAGGAAAGAATGGTATAAAAAGAAAGAGATAATCCTTTCATTTTGTCACTTTGCCAGCTCAAACTCTCGTTTTTCTCTCAAAAAATCATAAATATTGCAGATTATCGCTCCGTATTTACGATGGTCTGCAATTTATTTTATATCTTTGTGGTCAAAATCTGGCAAATCCGAAAAAGTAAAGTCAAAAGTAGATTCAAAATAGTCTTAAGAGAGCTAAATATGAAATCAAACAGAATTACAATATCTGACATAATCACAATTAAAGGTGGAACAATCGATGAACTTTGCCATTATGCACGACAAAAGGGTTTCGAAATTCCAGATGATCCTGATTATGTGTTATCACCGTCACAACTCAATTCTATTGACCCCAAGCTTGCTTGGGATTTAAAATATGGCAAGATTGGGTCACAGAAGCTAAATGATGCAAATGAAGAAGACGAAGAAAAGCCAGAAATTTTGTCACCAAAAGTGTTCCGTCTTAATAGTGAAAATAGGCAAGCACCTACTCCAAAGATACTGGGCAAGATAGATCTTTCAAATATAGACTTGTCTTCCCTTCCAAAATTAAAAATAAAGAAGACATCTGATCCTCCAAAAGCAGAAAACGAAGGGAAAGGTGATGATGTGGAACAGAACAGAAATGAGCCACAAAGGGTTATAGGTATTGTTAAATTCTTTGACTCGTTTAAAGGATGGGGCTTTTTTGTGACAAGTGGTAAGGGTATACGGAGGAATCTTGAGGAAGGACGTCTTATCAGTCTTCACATAACTAGTAGTGAGTGGAAATCTTCGTCAGACCCTCGTGATAATGAATGGGTGGTATTTTCTCCCCGCAGCAATTTGAGGGGATGGAGTGCCATCAATGCAAAAAGGTTAGAGTATAGTCGAGATGACTTACTAGTAGCCATGAAGTACCGTGGCAAATATGCGCGTATAAATGGTACTGATAATAAAGGTGATAGCTTTGACGAGAATGTATTGTGTCATATCATACGTAGAATGACTGTCAGAAGACGAGATGGTATTACACGTTATAGTGCTCCAACTCCGTCGTTTGATACGGAAAAGTTCCAAGATGTTATAGATTGTTTCTGTGACTTTGTATCACAAAAATCAGAGCATAAAAGAGAATCGCTAATCAAAGAGTTTTTAGATGACATCAGTCTTAATAAGTTACTGTTCACAGTCTTTACAGAAGGTGAATATGTAACTGATGATGAGACTAAAAAAGCTATATATTCTCAATTTAAAGATATTCTTGTAAATCACCTCTTTGAGACAGATAAGCTGGATGACCTGTCAGTTCTTCCATCAACATTCGATTATACACCATACGCAGATAAACTGGTTGCAATTTTAGTTAATGAAGCAAAGCATAATTCAGTTGTTGTAGAGAGATGGATTAATGAACGTAATATCATTGACATAATAAGCCTTCAGAATTCTGATGTCGAAACCATCCCATTACGCCTTATTCTGCAAGGAAAAAGTGGCAATACCGCATGGTTGGATGATTTAACTAGTGATTGGAGTGCGATTAAGGATTTCATTAAAGACAATCCTTCTTATGGTTATAGATATTGTAAGTTATTCTTCATTGACAAAGATGAAGATTTTATCAAACATCATAATCTTATTGATATCCTAAATGATGATACGATTAATGATTGGTGTGACAAACTGATAAATGAGAACAACACGCCTTCAGTGTTCCTAAGGATTCTCATGGAACATGTTATTTTGGGAAACTTAGATTTATGGAGCAAGTATGTACGTAAAGGATTTGATATTGTTCCCTCTTTCCCCGCTTTACGTGTCGCCCTAAGTACCGAAATAATTGAAAATGCAGACGGCGTGAGGTCTTTTATATCAATCTGTAACGAAAATAACATTTCTACGGTTGATTTGTTTGGTAAGGATGAAGGTTTGAGCGACGAAATGTATGCAGAACTTTTTGTCACTACGGGAGACTTCGAATACCTCAACGATATGGAGGATTTCGACGCTACTTCAGTATGGGTGTCAAAACAATCCCCAGAATTTGTGGCATCCTTTATCAAACAGTATGGACCCCTTATTGAATCTGAGAATGAAGTAGAATCTGATACTTATATCAAGTCCTTGGGAGAAGAGAGTGTTGTCGATGCCTTGAAGACTTTAACGGAAGAAGAACAATACCAACTCCTCCGTTATTTCCCCTCCGAATATGCGACAAATATGGTATCATCATATTTTTCAGATACAAATCTGTTTGACTTATTTATTGGTGAGCAATGGGCTGCGTTGAAGAGTAAATTGCCATACATGGTCTTTGATCTTGAAACTGATGGCGATAAAGTTAGAGAATTCGCCTTCCGCACGGCAGACTATACTCATTACTATGAAGATGAAGGTCAGTTAAATACTTTGGTTAACGAGATTAATACCAAGCCAATTGTTGTTGGACATAGAATTAAACAATGGGATTTAAATGTGTTGAGAGCACATGGAGAGATTTCCCCGGCTTTTATATGGGATACGCTTGAAATAGAAATACTTTTGAACCCATGTAGATACGCCTATTCGCTTCATACGCAGCATAATGCGAAAGATGATACAGAACTGACAGATCGCCTATTTTGGAATCAATTGTTCCGATTGGCTAATGATGAGAAATTATGTGAGCAACTTTCTGACTTTCTTCCCAAGAATATTAAATCTATAATGGCAGATCTCCGTCATCCGAATTTCTCGAAATTCTTCAAGAAATCAGGAGGATCGGAAGATTCTTTCTACCAAAACCTACGTGATATAGATGAAGAACTGATTGAGAAACTTCACGCCATTGATGACGGTCATGAAAAGAAGCTTATCATTGCTCCAAAACGTCTGTGGAATAGAATAGCTGAGCATATAAATGTTTCTTTTGTAAGGGAAGAGTCAGATTTTGGCTATCTGGAAATATCAGAGGAAAAAGTTAAAGAAAAGCCTTTAAGTGATGCATTCCTACAGGCTGTGTTGCTTCGATTCTGCCAGATTGCCAAGACTCCAATAGTATCAAATTTAGCATCATATCTTAGAATCCAGTATTTTAAGGATGAAATGCTACTTGATTATGTGTCAGAAACTCATAAAAACATTCAATGCGCAGACCTTAGAATTATTAATTCATGGGACGAACTTTTTAATTGTAGTAAAGTTTTCTTTATAGGGTGTGAACTGGAGAATCGCTTAAATCAGTATGCACTTTCTACGCCTCTCAGTCCTGCTGATTTCTGGCAGGAAAGAAGTTCTATACCCATGCGTCTTGGTGGCTCCAGTTTTACTTTTATTACAAAGGAGGACAGAAAATCTGCCCTATTTGCTGACGTTCCATCGGATGCTGCCAATGTCTGGATTGAAAGAAACAAATATGGGAAATATATTGTCAATTACAATTTTAACATCATAAAACAATTAGAGTCCGCTCTTTCAAAAATAGGAAAATATGTTGAAGTTGAGCATATTTCCTGGGTCGATGGTAATAAGGAGAACCAGTCTGTATCGCTTGTGAAAAGTGGAAGACCCAAGAAATTTGATTTCATCCAAAAGCGTGTTAATGCCACCGCTCGCTATAGGTCTATGTATTGGATGTATCAGCTTTCATTGTTGAGCAGTATTCATTCGCAAGATTGTAGACTCCCAATAATATATATATTGGAGGATGATTTGGAATTAGAACAAGTTATTTCTTATGCTAGCCACTTAGGTTTTTACATTCCACGAGAGGGAAGTTTGATAAGCAAATTAGAGAAGATCGCTCAACGGTCAGACGGGATGTTGGTTGTTTCAAAAGATAAATTCTTTGAAATAACCGAGAAACGGCTATACACAGCTTACTGTTTTGTCTGGGATCAAATGGCTGTTGAAAAGCATATGATGATGTGGCATGACATGAATGACAGTATTGGCAGTGGCACGTTGAATGATGAGATAGAAGAAGAAGGGGAAGAACTAAAGAAAGGTTCAATCAAAGACACATATCAAGCTGCTTTGCTCTCACTTTGGCCAATATACCAGTATTACAGTAAGTTTATTCAGGCAAATAATGGCGAATCCAGAATGTACATATTGGATAGCTTTTTAGAAGAATACCATACATTGAGCAGCGTATGGAATTCACGATGCTATACTAGTGGCGAACTGTGGAGTTCAGAGGAGAACTTTAATGATAATCTATCAGTAGCCCAAAGCTATTTTGGTGATTACAACACTAATGATTTGCCACAAGATAGTGAAGATATAAGAACTGCAATGGAGGTTATACTTGAAACGCTGGTGCCAGAAAGAGATGGCGAGCGTAAATGGTCGGACATACAAGCAGCTGTTCTTCCCGAGATTCTTAGCAAGAAAGAGAACTATTTGATATCTATTCCTACCGGCGGAGGAAAATCTGTATTATTCCAAGGCCCAGCATTGTATAATGCATCTTATAATAACCATTTGTCACTGGTTGTTACACCATTGAAAGCACTTATGCAAGATCAAGTTCGTGAACTTGCTGAGAAAGGATTCTATACTAATGTGGACTATCTTAACGGTGACAGATCTTATCAAGAAGTAAGAAGTATATATAGGAAGATTAACAGTGGTGAATTAGCGTTGCTATACATTACGCCTGAAAGATTCCGCTCCCGTGCTTTCCTCAATGCACTTTATACGCGAATGATGCATGACAACGGATTGGAATATATGGTATTCGACGAAGCACATTGTATTTCCCAATGGGGTATGGAATTCCGTCCAGAATACCTTAATGTTATAAAAAAGTGTAGGGAGTTTGCAGAAACTTACACGGGAGGAATGTGCATAGCAATGTTCTCTGCGACCGTCACTGATATGATTTATAATCAAATTAGTGAGACTGTTCCTGTTAAACGCCTTGGTCAGGAAAATGATAAGAAAATATATAATCCTATACGTAGCCATATTGGGACATCCTTCGAACCTGTGGCTCATGATATGGAATCTAGAATAAAAGCAATCGTATCCTATGTCCAAAAGAATAAGATAAAGTTCCAATATAGCAGAATGTTGGTATTCTGCAAGACTCGAAACCAATGCGAAGAGCTTGCTGCTACTCTTCCCTCGTTACTTGTTAAAGCAGGAGTTCTCCAAGAAAGAGATGCTACTGATCGTGTAGGTTATTTCCATGCAGGTCTGGATGCTGATGACAGAGATGAAGCCTATAATAGATTTAAGTCGGACGAAGACCCGATTTACATCTTGTGCGCGACCAAGGCTTTTGGTATGGGTATGGATATTCCCAATATCCATTACATAGTTCATCTATCTCCGCCAAATGTGTTGGAAGATTACTTACAAGAGGTTGGACGAGCAGGAAGAAAAAAAGAGATGTATCAAATTGCTGGATTTGATGAAAATAATCCTATTCCTACGGTTTGTCTCTATTCGAACGAAGATATAAAAAAATCTCGTGAGCAACTATTGCAAAGTATGCTTAGTTGGAAT
Source organism: Prevotella sp. P5-64 (assembly GCF_002251285.1). Classification (NCBI taxonomy): domain Bacteria; kingdom Pseudomonadati; phylum Bacteroidota; class Bacteroidia; order Bacteroidales; family Prevotellaceae; genus Prevotella; species Prevotella sp. P5-64. The sequence continues at coordinate 119,433 of NZ_NPJK01000010.1, read as the reverse complement.
AATCTGGAAGAGATAAGAGAAGAAATCCTAAAGTATATTTCTAATATACAATCGTTAGAAACAACACAGTCGTTCCCCATCGTGGTTCCAAATACACTATGGGCTAGTTCTCCTTATGATTTTGAATACACAGATTTTAAATTGGGAGAGTATTGGCTTGAAAGGATGAATAGAATTAAAATGGGTTATCTCAGCCCAGCTCATATAACGATTACTATTCTTGAGAAGAATGTTGCAAAGTCCCCATTACTTTCTGCAAAAGAAGGAGCTATTACGAAGCGCATCTATGATTATTTACTGGGAATAGCATCTGAGAAGAACAGCGACACTATTCAGGTGTCATTACAAAAACTCGCAGGAGATTTGTCAATTCATTCAACAAAGGTTCTGAATGAACTCATAAAATGCTCAAAAAACAGAATGCTAACAATCGACCAAGAGGTCAGGTGCCGCATTTCTAATACTCGACGTGATGAAGTTCCATATCTCTTGAATCATCCGCGAACTGAATTAGCTTTCCATATTATATTCAGTGCCGCACAGAGTATTTTGGAAGACAATGTCATAAATAAAGAAAAGACGTATTTTGATAAAGAAATACGGCAATTTATGGATATGTCTTCTATAGATGGTATCTTGAAGAAAGTAGAAAAGAGACTAGATGATGGCTCTGTAGATACCAGATATTATCTGCCATGGTATAATAAGGATGAGAAAAACAGAAATAAAGGTTTGTCAGTTGCAAGAAACTATAAGAAAGATCTTATGGGCAAGCGCTTCAGGCAAATTTTCTCCACATTATTCGATATTATTCCTGATGTAAAATGCAAATCCTATATTGACAGAGAAGCTAAAAGCGTAAAACAGTCCATCTTAATAGTAAAAAATACATGGCGTGAATTCTTGCCTGTTTTCAAGCAAGATTGTTTAAAAACCCTTCAGTATATCTTTGATTTACAGAATGGGAACAACTTGTCATTGAATTGGGCAGATGCCATCAATTATCTAAAACTAGAATCAAAAGGTTTTTCCTATTTTGAGAACATATTACGCTATCTCTCTGGTATGGCATACATCGTTTCAGATAATCTATTGCCTACTGGAATTGAAGTTTATACTACTGATATATCAGAACAACCGATATTAGAAGATACAAAAGCAGACAGTCGGGATTATGATGACAAGATGGCATTTGAAGAAGCAATGCAGATACGCAGTCTCAGACTTTGTGTCATGGATGCTCTTACAACAAAAGTCAAATCAAAAGAAGATTTCCAAGAGTTGATTAGTGCTTACTTTAGCAAAACCGATGCTAATGGTTTTACAGAATTGTTAAGTAAATATTATGATGATGAAGACCCAATATGGGATACTATACGAGAAACGGCAATTAAGAACGCAGAAGAGAAAATGAAAGATAACCCAGAACAGTGGGCCATTTATAATGAAAATTCTAATATAAATGTCAACGTTGAAGCTGGCCCAGGCTCTGGAAAAACGCATGTGTTGACGATGAAATGTGCAAAGCTCATTTATCGTCAAGGTGTACAACCATCCCAAATATTAGTGTTGGCATACAATCGCGCGGTCGTTGTCGAGTTGAAGAGTCGTTTAAATAAGTTGTTTACATCATTGGGACTCAGCCGGTCAGCAAGCCAACTTCATGTGTACACTTTCCATGGACTTGCAAAAAGAATTTGTGGAGATGCAGTTCTGGAAGGCCTCGAAATGAGTGAATGGGAGGTTAAACTTTTGTCGCTACTAAAGAATAATCCCATGGAGGCAACAAAAATGTTGGGAAATATTCAATACATTCTTATTGACGAGTTCCAGGATATAACACAAACTCGTTTGAATGCAATGTTTGAGTTGGATAAGATATATAATCATCCGGCATTCTTTACTATTGGCGACCGCGATCAGAGCATATATGGATTTGAGAAAGAAGAGTCCATGGATCCAGAGTTCTATTATAGCCAGTTGTATAAAAAACTGAAGCCTAAGAGGATGAGTATGTCAACTAATTATCGTTCATATCCTAAGATTTTGAAGGAAGCATCTGTGTTCTTGCCAGATAACTCATCCCTTCCTGTTCCATGTAAAAAGAACAGAGACGAAGAACCGAAAGAACCTTATACGTTCATTTATAATAATGAACGAAAATGGTCTGATGATTTCCAAAACACGATACAGTATCTTAAGCAGCACCATATGGGGGATGTCGCTGTATTCTTCCGTACTAATAATGAGGTTTTTCATGGGTATTCGTTGATTCGGGCATTGAATATTCCTGACGTAAGAATACGAATCCAAGGTGCTTCTGAGTGCGAACTTTTTAGAAAGAGAGAAATCTACGCTGTTATTCATATGATTGAGAAGGAGGGTGACAAACCTTTAGCTTTGGAAAATGATCAGACTAAAAATTGGATTAAGAATAGTGTCTCTGGGTGGATTGCGAAGCTTAAGAACTGGGATAGCTTCTATCTGGATTTCGCATATACTCTAGTTCTTGATTATCTGGACTTCGCAGCTAGTGATGAGGAAAGGCATACCTATAGTGAAATGGCAGAGGCTATAAAACTATCTTTGGCTGAAGATAACCCACAGTTATACAAGATATATGACAAATATCAGAGTCAGAGAATACTCCAAGATAAGCAAATGGATGTCGTTCTAACGACAATGCATAAGGTTAAGGGCTTGGAATTTGATGCCGTGATTGTAACTCCTTCAGTTGCATCTCTTCCCTTTGACCCCCTCGAAGAAGTTGATATGACCATGCCATTAACAAATCATGATAAAGAGTGTATTGAAGAAGAACGTCGTCTTCTTTATGTCGCTTTTACACGTGCTCGCAAATTCCTCATGGCATACCTTGGAGCTCGTGAGAATGCAGTAAAAGCTATTAGGAAATATGCCGGTGATGACACTTCTCTTGGAATCAGAGAGCGACATCCTGGACTTGACAATTATAATATTGGTTATAATGCAGGGCAGTATGGGTTTGGTAATAATACCAACATTGTAAACAAAGTAGAGAAAAACGCCCCAATAGCTATACAAAAACGTATAGCGGGAGGTTACACTTTCTATGATGTAAAGTGTGGTGCGATGACTGTAGGTCAATTGTCTTCCTCCAGTTCCATAAGAAAAACTATGGAGGAGAAAGACATAAGTCAATTGAACGGTTATTTTGTAAGTGATGTGTTTTATTGGACATATCAAGATACACTGGCTACAGACATAAGACGTCAAAAAGACTTCGAAAGTAATCCATGGAAATATCGCCATATACCACCAAAACCTTTCGCAAGTGGCTGGTGCGATGCCGCCAAGGAACAAGGTTTTGTGTTCATCGTAAGTGTATCTGGATATGGTAATTAAAAAAATATAAAGTATGAGCTTAATAGTATACGAATGTCAGCGAGCAGGTCATGCTCATGAAATACGTCAGTTTGGAGCTGCCGCCCAATCATTATATGACTATTTTGATGGTAGAGACGAAACAGCTTTATTTATTGGTAACGTAAATATCGGCGAAGCAAATCTCGATGGACTTATCATAAAGAATGATGCTGTTATCATAGTTGAATTTAAAGATTATGAAGGTGATGTCATTGCCAGACAAAATGGAGAATGGTTGTGTGGCAACAAAACCATTAAAGGCGGAGCTGGTGGCAAAACAGTATTTGAACAACTGAAAAAGAATCAGAGAATTTTAAGACGTGTTATCGGTGAAAACAATTATCTAACTGAAATACAACGTAGTGACATTAAAGGGCTTGTTGTATTCACTAAGTTGAAATCATACTCTGACGATTTTGACCGTACAAATAAATCATGGATTTATGTTTCCGATTTAGAAAATATGGGAAATGTAATGCACGATATATTATCATCAGAGTTTAAGGACTATAAAACTGGCAGGACATCAGAAGTTTCTATTTCTGATGAAGATATTTTCTCTTTTTTGCGGAAAATAAGAATAGATGAGTCAGCTTTGGTGACAGATTTTTCGGACACCTCCATATTGCCGCAAGATCTCTTTGATAAAGACAAACCTCATAACGGAAAACATTATTCAACAGCAACATTGCTTGCAAGAAAAACTGAAGAAGCTAATACATTGCGAACTCAAATTGAAGATCTTTTGTCACAACTCAACAACTTGAAAGTTGAACACCAAAAGGAGGTGAACAGTAAAGAGCTATTAATAAATCAACAAAAAGCAAAAATCCTTCAGGCCATGGCCGACAAACTGGAAGCTGATAAGGCTAAATTAGAGGCGCAGTCAAAAGTTGATCAATTAACAGCTCAACTGGAGGAGGGTATGAAGGTATCTTCAGAAAAGATCCAGGAAGAAGAACATGCTATAGTTGAACAAATAGCTGAATTGTCGCAAAAACTTCAAGAAGAAAAGGAACTTGCCCCGAATAAAGAAAGAACATTTATTGATAATGATGAGAAAGTCGATAAGCCAAAGAAAAAAAGATTTGGCATGAAGGAAAGAGTTTTGAAGGAATTCAACGTTGGCAAAAACTCTCTTGATTTTGAGCAAATAGGTCTGATAGAACGCGAGCTTGAACACTCTATGATTGTATCAGGTTGCGCGGGCAGTGGAAAATCTGTTATCGCAATGTATAAAGCTCAGCAAATTTTAGACGAAGGAGGCGATGTTATCATGATTGCATACACAAAGTCTCTCAATCGTTATATGCAACAAGGAGAGCCAACCCCTAAGACGGAAAAATATTTTTATTATCATTGGCAGTGGCTTGATGCAGGAAAACCGTCAGCTGACTATATAATCGTTGACGAAATCCAGGATTTCTCTCGTGGCGAGATAAATGATTTTATCAGATCTGCAAGAAAGTGTTTCTTTTTCTTTGGTGATACAGCACAATCGATTTATAAAGGAATCAAACAGACCTTAAGCATAAAGGAGTTGTCTGACATGACAGGTATTGCAGTTTCTAATCTTAACAGCAATTATCGGTTGCCTAAGACTGTCGCAAAAATTACACAAGAGTATGTAGCAATAGATGCGAATCCTTATGCCGAGGCTATTTATCAAAGCAAAGAAACAGAACTACCAAGGTTCGTCAAGTTTGACGATGAAAAGTCACAGATTGAAGCGATAATTGACATTATTTCAAAAAAGAACATGAAGAATGTCGGTATCTTGGTACCGAATAACGATTTGGTACTTTCAACGATGAATGCATTCAATGACCTAAACTTCCCCTGTGAGTTTAAATATAATGCTGGCTACAATGATAAACGAAACAGAGTAACACTTGATTTTACAACAGACCTCCCCAAATTGATGACATACCATAGTGCAAAAGGCCTTCAATTTGAAACTGTTATTTTGCCCTTTTATGAAGGGGCGAACGATAAAGAGACGCAAAAAGCCCTTTATGTTGCAATGACAAGAACATACAGATACTTGTATGTAATGTACTCTGGGGGCATCATAAGTAAGCCGTTGCAAAATGTGCCATCTTATCTATATAAGAAAGAATTGTAGCATTATAAATAGTAATAAAAACCAATGTCAATAATATATGGAAGAAACTTATAAAATGATTCCTGCAAAGGACAAACTTGCCAATGCTGTGCAAGTTATAAAGGATGCGATTCTGCAAAGCCAACAGCGAGCGTTAGGTGCTGTGAATCAAGAACAACTGGCTCTTTACTATGGCATTGGCAGATATGTCTCTGCTAATACTCGGACAAAGAACTGGGGAAAAGGTTTTATTGAGGGTATCAGCGAACAATTGCGAAAGGAGCTGCCTGGTCTTCGAGGATTTTCAGCTCGCAACCTAAGGAATATGCGAACCTTCTACGAAGAATGGCAAATCCTTGAAAGTCCTAATTTGGCAGTCCAAACTGCCAAATTGGAGAACGACAAACAAAATTCGTTAGTTGAAACGAACAAAGATTCTAATTTGGCAGTTCCGACTGCCGAAATACAAGGTAAGGATGAAATCCGTCAGTTGCAACTGACGATCTCGCCAGATTTCCCCATTGCAGCATTCTTCAGTCTCAGTTTTACTCATCATACGGCGATTCTGTCGAACGTAAAATCGTATGAGGAGCGTAAGTTCTATATCCAATTCGCTGTAGACTATAAAGTAAAGTGTGAAGATTTGGAACAACTGATGAAAGATGATTTATACAATCACCAAGGATCATTGCCCAACAACTTCAGACGGACTATCCCCGACCAGCTGCAAGCCTACCGTGCCATCACAATGTTTAAGGATGAGTATCTGCTCGACTATATCAATACGGAAGAGCTGTTTGTCCGTGAGAAAGATAGAGACGAACGGGTGATAGAACAAAGCATCATCAACAATGTGAAGGACTTTATCATGACTTTTGGACGTGACTTCACATTTGTAGGCAACCAATATCATTTGGAGAAGTTCGGAATAGAACAGTTTCCCGATTTGCTATTCTTCAATAGAGAGTTATCAGCCCTTGTCTGTGTGGAACTCAAAGATGGTCCATTCAAAACTGCTTATTTGGGGCAGTTGGCTGGTTACTTGCGTATCCTTGATGATGAGGTTCGCAAACCCAATGAGAATCCATCAATCGGAATCATCCTATGCAAGAGTGCAAACAAGAAGTTTGTAGAATATGTTATCCAAGACTATGACAAGCCTATGGGTGTAGCAACATACAAAACTTCTGCTGACATGGATGACAGGCTGAAGAAACTACTTCCTCCTGTAGAAGATTTGGAGAAGCTATTATAACCAATTAGAAATGTAATACGAATATGATATTTGGAAAGAAAATAAAAGAGCTCAGAGAGGAACATGGTCTATTGCAACGACAGTTGTCAGCAGCGTTAGAGATTGATACCCCAATGTATAGCAAAATTGAGCGTGGAGAGCGTAAGGCGAAGCGCAGCCAGATTCCCATTATGGCAAAACTCTTCGAGATAGATGAGAAGGAGTTGCTGACCATCTGGCTTGCTGACAAGGTTCTTGACACCGTCGAAAACGAAGATGAGATAAAGAGTGATGCCATCGTCTATGCACAGAATGAGATCAATTCTCAACTCTAATCGAAATTGCAGGAGTAACTGCAAGTTTTTTAATCGTATTGATTTGCGATTAAAGACATTTATTGGCTTCCTGCAATACACTCTTCATTCCGGAATAGATCTACGATTCATCCCAAATTCGTGCTTTTCTGGTGGGGAAAATTGGTCTCCTTTGCACGAATTCTTGCAGATGTGGGGAAAATGTGGGGAAATTTGAGGAAAGAAAAATCGCTAAACCTCTTGTTCTTAAGGGTTTAGCGATTGCTTTCGAGTCAAACTCGTACCCAGAGCCGGGGTCGAACCGGCACGGATTGCTCCACTGGTGTTTGAGACCAGCGCGTCTACCGATTCCGCCATCTGGGCAACTCTATCCAATAATTCGGATGCAAAGGTAAGACATTTTTCCGAATTAACAAACTTTTTTTCAGAAAAACGCAAAAATGCTTGCGCCATTCGGGGATAATGGTTATCTTAGCCGCCGATTAGAAACCTCATCTTACAGACATATATATATGACTAACATAAACAACAATTACTGTGTAATCATAGCAGGAGGCAAGGGACGACGCCTCTGGCCCTGCAGTCGTGAAGCACGGCCCAAACAATTCATAGACTTCTTCGGCTGCGGGCGCACGCTGCTGCAGCAGACCTTTGACCGCATGCGGAGGATGCTGCCTCTGGACCACATATACATCAACACCAATATGGCCTACCTCGACCTGGTGCACGAACAGTTGCCCGAGGTGGACGACGACCATATCCTGGCCGAACCCATACACCGCAACACGGCACCCAGCGTGGCGTGGGCGTGCCACCGCATCAACCATGCCAATGAGGATGCCTGTCTGCTGGCCATCCCCTCCGACCAGATGGTGCTGGACGAGCAGCAGTTCTTCGCCAACGTGGGCGAGGGCTTCGATTTCGTAAGCTCCAACGACTGTCTGCTCACGATGGGCGTCAAGCCCACCCGTCCTGAGCCAGGCTACGGCTATATCCAGAAAGGCGAAGTGGCCCGCAACGAGGTCTACTGCGTGCAGTCGTTCACAGAGAAGCCCGACCGCGAATTTGCCCGCATGTTTATGGAGAGTGGCGAGTTCTACTGGAACACGGGTATGTTTCTCGCCAACACGCGCTTCCTCTACCACACGTTCAGCACCTTCCTCCCCAGCGTGCTGCGCAACCTCGACGAGAGCAACCCGCAATGGACGCTGGACGAGGAGAACCGCTTCATACAGGACAACTTCCCCTCCTACCCCAACATGTCGATAGAGCGCGGCGTTCTGGAGAAGTCGGGGAGCGTGTATGTGATGGAGTGCCGGTTTGGATGGGCAGACATAGGCACATGGCACAATGTGTATGAAGCCATGAGGCGCGCCGACGGCGACAACGTGGTGATAGACTCGGAGGCGATGACCGAAGACGCCCACAACAACATCATCAAGCTGCCCAAGGGCAAGCTGGCGGTCATCAACGGGCTCGACGGTTTTATCGTGGCAGAGGAAGGCAACGTGCTGCTCATCTGCAAGAAGGAAGACTCGTCTGACCTGATACGCAAGTATGTCAACGACGTGCAGATGAAGCGTGGCGACGAATACGTGTAAACCCTTAATAACATAGGTATGAAAGCAAGAAAGTTTTGGCTTGCAGCCATGGCAGCCATGGCATGCTGGAGCGCACAGGCGCAAGCGGTGAAACCCGTCAAGATGGTGATAGGCCCCGACGGTATGGCCTGTGAGTACATCGGCGAGACCGCCGACAAGTACCACGTGATGTGCCAGGACGACGGATGGGTGGACAAGAAGGAAAGCCGCATCGAGTACTGGTCGCCCGAGAAAGGCAAGGGATGGGTATGCTGTCGCAAGGCCGACGGCAAGGTGAACATCTACAAGTCGGCAGACGCCAAGTCGGCGGTGGTAGGCCAGCTCACCAACACCAAGGGCTACATTCCCGAGTCGGCAGCCTGTCTGGGCCTCGAGAAGGGATGGTACAAGGTAAACAAAGACGGCGTGGTGGGCTATGTCAAAGCCCGCACAGCCTGGTGGAGCGCCAAGTCGCTGGACTAAAGGTCATCCACTACAACACAAGAGCCGCCGGCAGGCCGCTTCTCCATGACCGGGGAAGCGCGCCTGTCGGCGGCTCTCTATGTATGAGGGTGTCGGGGGCGATGCTCAGAGCTTCTGGAACTCGGCGTAGATGCTGTCGGCTATGCGCTGCATCTCTTCAGGCTCGAGAGAGAGGTGCTCCTTGCGGAAATCCACGTCAGCCTCTGAATTGATGGGCATGAGATGGATGTGGGCATGAGGCACCTCGAGACCCAGCACCACCTGAGCCACCTTGCGGCAGGGGAACGCGGCGCGGATGGCCTGTGCCACCTTCTTGGCAAACACCTGGAAAGCGGCCAGTTCGGCGTCGTCCATATCAAAGATGTAATCGACCTCCTTGCGGGGTATCACCAGCGTGTGACCCTTGGTGAGAGGACTGATGTCGAGGAATGCGTAGAAGTCGGCACTCTCGGCACACTTGTAGCTCGGTATCTCGCCGGCTGCAATCTTAGAGAAAATGGTAGCCATAATCGTAATGTTGGTTTGGGTTGATGTATAGAGCGTGGTTGCGAGCCCGCTATCAGTCGATCGAGATGCGATCGATGCGCAGATGGATGACGCCGTTGGGAATCTTGATGTCGGCGACCTCGCCCACCTTCTTGCCGAGGAGTCCCTGGGCGATGGGGGTGTGGATGGAAATCTTGCCCTCGCGCAGATTGGCCTCACTCTCGCTCACGATGGTATAGGTCATCTTAGCCTGGTTGGCCACGTTGGTCATTTCGACCTTGCACATAATCTGTACAGTGTCTGTGCTGAGACGCGACATATCTACTATCTTGGCCTCGGCGATGGTTAGTTTCATTTTGTTGATTTTGCTCTCCAGGTGAGCCTGTGCCTCCTTGGCAGCATCGTACTCTGAGTTTTCACTTAAGTCACCCTTGTCACGGGCTTCAGCGATTGCGGCTGATGCCTTGGGGCGCTCAATCGATTCGAGCCTGCGGAGCTCGGCTACGAGTTTGTCGTAGCCCTCTTGCGACATGTAAGCCATAATTTTTGAATTAATTTGTTCTACATTGGACAGACAACAATAAAATAAGGAATTCCAACAGCTTTGCAGGTTGTCGAAATTCCAACTTTTATTATCCTCTTCTTTTCTAATACTTTTGCAAAGGTAATGAATAAAGAAGACAATACCAAATCAATCATCAATTATTTTTACTTTCTCGTGGTTTTCGCCATCGGCAGAGGCGCCATCAGGGCTCGCTGAGGTTCACTTAACCGTTGAGGGTCAAGCAGATGTTTGATATATGTCAAGAAAAGATACCTTCGGAGACAATTCCGGCCGAAACATTTGGCTGATTCGCGCAATCTGGATATCTTTGCATCGTGTTTTTCATAGTATTAGATTTAAGGTTAACAAGGTTTTGGACTCAGCGGAGTCCATTTTTTTTGCCCTTAACCCAAGTACGCCGGCCGTAGCGCCCCTTGACGACAAGGGATGACGCCACGCGGGAGAGCTCGCGCCATCCAAAGCCCACCCAGAGAAACCGTCCTCTCATCCGCTCACACCATCGACCTCACCCATACACCACAGACGCCCATACGCAGCAGCCCGACCCAACCGCCGCGCGCCATCACTCTACCCCACCGACCAACCCGAAAACCACCGAGCCCCAAGACATCCTAACGGCAAACCACGAAACGGAAAAATCGAACCGCGAAACGATTACGGCAAGCCACGAAATGATTAAGGCAAACCACGAAACAGGAATAAACCACATCGCCACGTAGATTATCGAAACGTAGATAGGCGAGTGGATGCCGAAAAATCAAGCCAAACCCATCAAAAAAGTGCGGGAAAAACACAAAAACGACGAAAAACACCCAAAAAATGTAATACGTAACTTTGTACCACCAAAATTTCGTAAAGTTAGATATTGCTGTCGTTCTGAGCCGCTGCGGTGAGCGTAAGGGCTGAGAGTGCAGAGGCAAGAACAAGCAGCTTGCAGGAAGAATTGTTTCGGTTAATTATCAGTATAGATTTGTTGTTTGAATAATTATTGAGTGATTGTCTTTATAAAACAGTAACAGGAGGGTATGACAATAATGCCACACCCTCCTAAAAAATACCATTACAAAAATCAAAACGTTTTTATTTCGCCATCAGACTTACGGCAAATCCTCCGCCGCGCGCCTGCTTCAGCTTCAGCACATCGCCCTTCTTTACCGTACGATGGGTGATGACGTAGGCTGAAGGATTCTTCTCATAATCAGCATCGGGTGCATCCTGATAGATGGCGCAGTCGTACTTGCGTCCTTTGTCAAGGAAATCGAGGCGCACTACCGACTGATGGCCTTCGGCATCGCACTTTCCGCCCACAAACCAATTGTCTGTTCCTTTAGCCTTGCGGGCTACTGTGATATACTTGGCAGGCTCGGCTTCCAGATAGCGAGAGTCGTCCCAGTCGCAAGCTACGTCGCGAATGAACTGGAAAGCATCGTCATACTTCTCGTAATTCTCAGGCAGATCGGCTGCCATCTGCAACGGAGAGTACATAGTTAGATAGAGTGCCAACTGTCCGCAGAGCGTTGTGTTGACATTGGATTTATTGTTGCACCACTCGCTCAGCTTCGTTACGAATATGCCGGGAGTATAGTCCATCGGACCACCCTGCAATCTGGTGAACGGCAGAATGACCGTATGGTAAGGCTCACTGCCTCCGAATGCCTCATACTCTGTGCCTCGTGCCGACTCGTTGCCTACGAGATTAGGCCATGTACGGCACAATCCAGTAGGACGTGTAGCCTCATGCGCGTTGACCATTATGTGATGCTTGGCCGCCTCCTTGATGCAGTAGAGATAGTGGTTGTTGGTCGACTGCGAATAATGGTAGTCGCCTCGTGGAATGATGTCGCCCACATAGCCACTCTTCACGGCATCATATCCATACTTGTTCATAAGCGTATAGGCTGCCTCCAGATGACGCTCGTAGTTCTGTGTGGATCCGCTCGTCTCGTGGTGCATCATCAGTTTCACGCCCTTGGAGTGGGCATAGTCGTTGAGATACTTTATGTCGAAGTCGGGATAAGGTGTCTGGAAGTCGAACACATAGTCCTTGTAATGACCGAACCAGTCTTCCCATCCGATGTTCCAACCCTCTACCAGCACCTCCTGAAGTCCGTTCTTGGCAGCGAAATCAATATAACGCTTCACATTCTCGGTATTGGCAGGATGCTGTCCGTGCGGCCGGCACTTTGAATAGTCAAGGCTTTCAAGATGCACCGAAGGCAGATCGAAGGTGTAGCTCCACTGCTTGCCTCCGGCTATCATCTCCCACCACACTCCGCAATACTTAGTAGGATGAATCCACGACGTATCCTCTATCTTGCACGGCTCGTTGAGATTGAGTATGAGGTTGGACGCAAGCATGTCGCGGGCATCGTCGCTTACAATCACCGTACGCCACGGTGTGTTGAACGGAGTCTGTACATATCCCTTCATACCCGTAGCGTCTGGCGTGAGCCACGACTCGAACACCATGTTCTTGTCGTCGAGATTGAGGTGCATTGTGGGGAAGTTGACACAGGCGGCTTCATGCAGATTGATGTAGAGTCCGTCGTCGGTCTTGAGCTGCAGTGATGTCTGTACACCCGTAGGCGAGAACGATGTCTGCGAAGCATTGGAAGTTATGGCTGCCTTCATTTTCGAACGTATCTCGCTCATCTTCGATATTACGGTCTCATACTCCTGCGTGTCGTAGTCGCCCGGAATCCAATAGGCTGTATGGTCGCCCGCCATTGCAAACTGGGTGTGCTCTTCCTTCACTACGATATAGTTGAGCTTGGGCTGTTGCGGAAACTCATAGCGCAGTCCCATACCGTCGTCGTAGACACGGAAACGAATGCAGATGTCACGTTGCATTGAAGCCTGATTGAGCGTTACGGCAAGTTCGTTGTAATGGTTGCGTATTGTTGCGGTCTCGCCCCATACCGGTCGCCATGTCTCATCGAACGTGGCAGTCTGCGTGTTCTTCACCGTGAACCCGTCCATGAGGTTCTGTTCGTTCATCTCGTTGGATGCATGCTTGTCTTTGGCAAGTTCCAGTCCGAGATGCGACGGACGTATCACTTCCTTCTTCTTGTATGTCATCTCATACGTGGGACGTCCGTCCTGCAGATAGAACTTCACCGAAACGTTGCCGTCAGGCGATGTCACAGTCTGCGCACCTGCCCCCAATGTGAGGGCAAGTGCAAGTGCTGAAAACAACAGTTTCTTCATGTGTACTGGCTTATTTATTCTACAACAATCATTGTCCAATACTTAAGCTGCGGAACGGTAAATACAACGAAGTCGCCATCCTGACGATATTGCAGTTCCTGCGGAGCGCCTCCGAGTTGGTCGGGCGATGCCACCCACAGCTTCTTTACGTTCTTTGCACGCATACGCAATGTTAGGTTGTCGATGGCTTCGGGCTCGGGCATCGTTCCGTCCTTGTCGCGCCAGCTCAAGCTGTTAGCCTGACGGAAGTTGAGCAGACTCACCACTTGCTTGCCGTCTACGCTCTTGCTGTATGCCGTTACGTTGCCAAGTACGGGCGGCCATGCATTGATCGTTACCACAGACTTGGCTGCTGCAATATCGCATTGTGTCTCTGTTCCACCGTTGCGAAGCAGGTTCTGATAGGCTGTAAGGAAATCGTAGTACGCCACTATCTGCTTCTTCAGTCCGGCGCTCATCTTCACATCGGCATAAGGGAAGTATTCTGAACTCAGCATATGTCCTGCTCCGAGTTCGAGATGTGATGCTCCGAGGGCGAACATTACGGCATCGGTGAGCAGCACTCCGGGTGTATTGAACTCCGGCTTATTGTGTCCGTAGTCCATATATGCGGCATACACCTGACCTAACGTATTTCCGGAATACAGGCGATTGGCCTTCAATATGTCATGGAGGTCACTGAACTTGTCTTCACCATCCCACAATTCGGAGTACATAAAGTCAACGCATCCCGTTGACACAATCTTGTCTGAGCCATAATTACTGACGGCATTCATCACCAGACGTTTGTCGGGCTGACGCTCTTTCATAGCTCGTATGAACGATGCATAGCCGTTAGGCAGATTCACCTGTGATCCATAATAGTCGTAATCGGTGCCACGTGAGCCAAGCTGGTCGATATGGAATCCGTCAAAATCGAGTGCTTCATACACATCGTCGTTGCGGTCGGCAAGGTAATTCTGCCAGTCTTTGTTCGACGGATCGACAAGATATATGTCGCTCTTCCAGTCGGACGGCAACTGATGGCGGTCGCATTTAGAGTGATTCTGGTCGGTATATATATACCAATGGTCGTCCACTCCATCAGCCTTTGCATCGTCAAATGCACCGAAACAGAGATTGTAGAACATAGCCTTCATGCCCAACGAATGTGCCTGGGCAATGTAGTCCTTCACCACCGAAGTGTAGTTGTCGCGGTTGGCAATGTCCTTGTAGCTCTCGAGCAGATTGCCTGGTGTGCCGCCGAGCGGCCAATGCTGCTTGTATTGCCAATCGTAGAACTGCAATCCATTAATGTGGCAGCGGTTGAGAAAAGACAATTCGGAAGCAATAACATCTGAAGTGCGGTCGCTACCGTATGAAGCTATGAAGCCATAGCGTGGGAATCGCGCCCAATCGCTCGACACATCTACGCCAATAGTGGCGTAGATGGTCTGCTGATTGTTGCCGTCAACTGTGTATATGTCGGCCATATAGCCTGTATAATCAGCTTGCGGAGCTGTCCATGTCCACGAAGTTGAACCTAAGTTTTCGTCGGCTATCACCTCAGAACCATGACGGTAGCGTATGCGAGCCGATGCAGGCAGAGTACCGTCAGTCACGTTGAAGCGTACTGTCTCGCCCGGTTTGTATGCCGCCTTGTCTGTAGTGACAGTGAGCGAGAGATCGGCTGTGGTCTTCACCACGGTCTGTATAATGTCCGTAGGAACGGTAGCGGGGTCGTTGTAGCTATTGTTGTCATCGCTGCATGAGCCTATCAATAACGGCAACGCCATTAGCAATACATTCATTTTCATTTTATGCTTTTGTTAGATTGTTATTTTTTTGAGATTATTACGGTCTCGTTGAGCTGGTCGAGCGTTATGGTGTATGTGCCCGACGATGTTATCTTCCACTTGTAGTCGAGGTCGCTAACGTTCACAGTCAGATACTGCGATTTAAGTGTTTCGTCACTCTTGTTGATGAAGAGAGCCTGCTCGGCAGTACCCTTTGGTTCGGCATCGGGAGCAGAAGGCATAAACCACGCTCCGTACCAGTCGCTCTGCTTGTCGCAAGAGAACTTGAGTTCGCCTGCGTTGAGCTGACCTGTCCATGTGAATACATAAGGACTCGCTGTAGAAGTCATCGGTGTGGCATGGCCAAGATCCCATCCGTTGGGTGTAGCATCACCTACAAGGTATATCATTTCGTATGGAGTGAACTCGCTCATCATCATACGTTCCTTGCCCGAACGAATGTCAACGCATATCTTATAAGCCTTGCCGGTCTCGCTGTCCTGCAGATTCCACTTGTTGTCGGGGTCGAAACCAGATACGAATTCCATGCTCTTGTCTGTGTAAGGAGCGTTTGCCTGTGTGGCTTTATACATGTTCTCCCATGAGTTCATGGATGTTCCGAACTTAAACTCGCCGCCAACTCCCTGCTCAAAGTAGCGTCCCATGCGGAAGAGGAAGGGATCAAGAGCATCCTGTTTCATCGGTTCAAAGCTCCATCCGGTTGGATTGCCTACGAAGAACAGCTGGTCGAAGGCAGGGCTTATGCCTTCAGTCTTTTCTATGCTGACTGTAGCAGCAAGCAAATCCACGGTCACCTTATAGTCGTGTGCTTCGTCAATGGTCCATTTCTCGTCGGGTTGGTCGTCGCTTGTGCGGAGCACTGGACCACCGTTGTCGCCGCGTCCGTATGAAGGCAGAAACTGTCCGAGAGTGGTTATGAACTTTATCTCGCCGCTATTGAGCTTGCCTTCCCAAGTGAAGAGGCCGTTGGTGGTGCGTGTCATCTCCGATGCATTGTCGGCGCTCCATCCGTTTGGAGCTGCGCTACCTATAATATACAATGTGGATGTGACGGGTTCGTATGGTGTAGCGGTGAACTGCGTGGTGGCAGTCTGTGTCTCTTCCACGCCGCTGACTATGGCAGTGACGCGTGCTTCGATGTCAATGGGTGTGCCAACGGTGCCTCCCATCTTGTCGAGAATGATGTTGTTAAGATTCTCCACGTTGGCGCTCCACGTGTAAGTCTGCGTCTGTTCGTCCACAGCCACGTAAGGCTGGGCGAAGTCGGTGCCAGCCTTAGCCAACTCCAGACGATAGCTGATGCGGTTGCCGGTACCGTAATTGTTGCCAGTGGTCCAGTTCAGGGTGACGGCGTCACTTGCATGGCTGGTCTCTTCCAGAGCAGACAGGGCTTGGTCAGCCGTGATTGTCAGCTGGTCGCGTCCTTTGTCCAGTTCGGTGTAGTCCTGGTCTGAGCAAGCGGAGAGTGCGAAGCCGATGAAAAGAAGAGCCAACAGACTATGAATGCAATTTATATATCGTTTCATATTGATTCTTTTTTTATTGTTTATAATGTTTCTTGACCTTTAATATCCAGGGTTCTGTGTCATCAGCTTGTTGGCGTCTCTCTCCGTCTGCGGGATGGGGAAGAGCAGGCGTTCCTTTGTGACGCGCGACTTTCCGATGGACTTGAGGAACTTCACGGCATAGTCGCCATGCTGCAAGCGTATCATGTCAAACCAGCGATGGCCCTCAAACGCCAGTTCAATACGACGTTCGTGTATGATCTTTTCGCGCATAGCTTCCTGCGACAATCCACTCACTCCAGGCAGTCCGGCACGATGACGGACAATGTTAAGAGGCTCGGCTGCCTCAGCAGTCTTGCCCTGCTCGTTGAGAGCCTCAGCCTTCATAAGCAGCACATCGGCATAGCGATACACCACAAAGTTGGCAGGATTGGTGTTATATTCTGGTGATACGCTCTTTGAAACGAGAAACTTGCGCACGTTATATCCGGTAGTTGAGTAGCTGCTCTTGTATGTCATGCCGTCAAAATCGGGACATCCATCATACAATACGGTAAGGTCCTTGCGCTTGTCGCCTTCCTCATACTGCGACATGAACTCTTCTGTAGGCAGGTTCCATCCGTAAGATCCTGCCACAAAGTTGGAGTTTCGTGGTCCCATGAATGTCGACAGCCAGCTCGACTGCGGATTGTTTCCCCAAAAATCGTATTCGGTATTGCCAGAGAACTGCACTTCGAAGATTGACTCAGGACCATTGTTGATGGTAGCGTCAAAGTTTGATTCGTACGTGCATTGGCTTAGATCGTAGCCAAGAGCTGTCACATCGTCGCACAGGCTCACAACCTTCTGATAGTATTCATTGTTGTCGGGAGCGAGTGTGAGGTATATATCGGCGAGCATTGTATAGGCTGCGTCCTTCGTAGCACGTCCAAGATTGTCGTTATCAAGCTGGCTTTTGGCAGGAAGCAGATCGGCTGCGCGATTGGTATCGTCAATTATCTGTTTGTAAACCTCGTCAACTGAAGCACGTGCTATGTCCGTGCTCTCGCCTGGATTGAACGGCTTCAGACGCAGAGGTACCCCACCATACAAGCGTACAAGTATATAATAATAATGTGCACGGAGGAAGTAAGCCTCACCGAGCGAACGTCCCAAAATGGTGCCCTTTTCCGGATTCTTGTCTTCGAGAGCATTGATGAGGATGTTGCACTGTCCGATACCGACCCAAGGCGAGCGCCACATGTACAGCGCCATACCATTATCGCTCTGCGTGGTGAAGTTGGAAGCCTGAACGGTCTCAATGCCGTCGGTACCTCCACCAGCGCCTACTATGCTGTTACCAGCAACGATGTCGAGTGTCCACAGACGTTGATTGTACATATTCGACGACTGGAGTGTACGATAGCAGGCATTTGCCATCGACACCGCCACGTCCTCGTCGACCGTCGTTTCGGGGTCGACTGTGTTCTTAGGCTCACGGTCGAGGAAGTCGCTGCATGAACACATCGAGCCTACAAGCGCTATGTTGAGAGCCAGAATAAATATCTTTTTCATAATGATTCAGTTGTTAGAAGTTTAGGTTTAATCCGATGTTGAACGTGCGCGAGATGGGATAGCTTGAGAGGTCGATTCCGTTGACACCCACTTCGGGGTCGAAACCTGAGTATCCGGTTATCGTTGCCACGTTCTCGCAAGAGAATGTGATGCGTGCAGCATTGAGTGTCAGGGCACGAAGCCACTGCTGCGGCACATTGTAAGAGAGCGAAATGCTCTTCAGACGCAAGTATGCACCGTTCTCAACGAAGCGGTCGCTGATGCGGTTGTTTTGGTTGGGATCGCCATAAACGGCACGTGGCATCGTGGTGCTTGTGCCCTCGCCATGCCAGCGTGACAGCACGTCGGTGAGCTGGTTGTAGGCTGCCGACATGCCCGTAAGGTCTATCTTGTTGGCATTGAATATCTTGTTGCCAGCCACGCCCTGCAAGTATACCGACAGTTCCAGACCCTTCCATGCGAGCGTATTGCTCATCGAGAAGATGTGGGTGGGGTTAGGATTGCCTATTACGGTGCGGTCGTTGTCGTTGATAACACCGTCGGGGGTGAGGTCCTTGAAGCGTATGTCGCCAGGCTCGGCACCTGTCTGAATGGCGTGTTCTTTTACTTCCAGCTCGTTCTGGAATATTCCGTCGGTGACATAACCGTAGAACACGTTGATGGGCAGATTGTTGGCGAGCATCGTTACGTACGAGTTGTTCACCTGATTGATATAGTAAGGCACGTCGCTGTTGAGACTCTTTATCTTGTTGCGGTTGTATGTATAGACGATACCTGTCTCCCACTGCAGCGGACCCTGAATGTTGACGGTATTGAGCGAAACCTCAAAACCCGTGTTGCGAACCTTTCCGGCATTGGTGTAAGTGGTGCTTGTGTCCTCAAATCCCGAAGTGATTGGGATGGAAGCCTTTACGAGCATGTCGGTCGTATTCTTTATATAATAGTCGAATGTGAGGCGGGCACGCTGATTGAAGAGTGCTGCATCGAAGCCAATGTTGGTCTGCGCCACCTGCTCCCAATGAATGTTAGGATTGGCAAGCGTTGCCGAAATAAGTGCCGACTGTTCTGTTCCTGTCTTGCCGAACGGATATACGCTGGTGTTGTATGAAGCCAGATAGCTGTAGTTGCCCACACTGGCCTGACTACCCGTAACGCCGTATCCAGCACGTATCTTGAGGTCGTTGAGAATATTGTTCTTCGGGAACCACTCTTCTTCAGAAGCGCGCCATGCCAGCGATACAGACGGGAATGTTCCCCAACGGTTGTTGCGGCCGAAGCGCGACGAGCCGTCACGGCGTACTGTAGCGGTAAGAAGATAGCGGTCGGCATACTCATAATTGAGTCGTGCCATATACGACATAAGCGCCCATTCGGTCTCGTTGCCGCCGATGGCATGCATCTTCTCGCCGTTGTCCATCTCGTGTACGCCATCATAAGCGAACACGTTCTTCTGTGCGTTAAGATAATCAAAGTTGTTCCACTGTGCCGATGTACCAGCCATCAGTCCTACGTGATGCTTCTTGGCGAACGTATGGTCGAAGATGAAATAGTTGTCCCAAAGATATGTGAACGACTTGTTGTCGCTCTTGTAGCGGCTGCTCTCCTCAACGGGCGAGGGTTTCCAGTTGTGCTTGGGGGTATAGCTGTCGTTATACCAGAACTTGGCGTCAATGCCGAACGTGCTCTTCAGCTTGAGCCACTTAGCCAAAGTCACCTCTGCCGAGATATTGCCAAGGAGGTTATAGCCCTTAGTGCTGCTGCGGTCGGTTGTGGTTGGGCCGATCGGGTTGCGTACGCTGCCATACCAAAGCGAATTGCCCTCAGGTCCGGTCCACTCGCCGCTGGCGTCCTTAACGGCAAAGACGGGCAGTGCTCTGTATGTATTGCCCATGTCATAACTGCCCTGCTGCTTGCGGTCGGCCGAAATGGTTATGTTGGATGTCATCTTCAACCAAGGCTGCACCTGGGCATCAGAGTTCTGCTGGAAGGTGAATCGGCGGTACTTGACGCTTCTTACAATACCCGTCTGATCGAGCATACCTCCCGACACATAATAGTGTGCCTTGTCGCTGCCACCCGAATAACTCAACGTGTAGTTCTGCATATATCCGGTACGGAACAACTCGTCTACCCAATCGGTTCCTTTGCCAAGAGCCGACGGATCTGCCCATTCGGGATTGGCGGTGTTGCCCGAATTGTTCATCATGTCGTTGCTCAGCGCTGCATACTGGCTTGCATTGAGCAGGTCGGGAGTACGTGTGGCATTCTGCACGGCAAGATTGGCAGAGAGCGAGAGGCGTCCCTTGCCTTCCTTTCCCTTCTTGGTGGTTATCATTATGACACCGTTGGCACCGCGGCTACCGTATATTGCCGTTGCCGAAGCGTCCTTCAGCACGTCCAGACGCTCTACGTCTGCCATGTTGATGGCATTGATGCCGAGGTCGGTTGGCACTCCGTCTATTACTACAAGAGGGTCGCAGTTGTTGATAGAACCCATACCGCGCACCTTAATAGTAACGTTGTCGCCCGGCTTGCCGGCATCTACAACCTGCAATCCTGCTATCTTACCCTGAATGGCCTGTCCGATGTTGGCTACCGGCGAGTTCTCTATGTCCTTGGCAGCAAGCGAACCGACAGCTCCGGTGAGGTCTTTCTTCTTCATAACGCCATAACCTACAACGACAATTTCGTTGAGTTTGTGGACATCTTCGGTCAATACGATTTCAAGCGACGACTTGCCACCTACGGCAACACGTTGGTTGTTGTAGCCGATGTACGAAATTTCGAGTACTGCATTGTCGGGAACTGAAATCGAGAATTCTCCGTCAAGGTTGGTTACTGTGGCGTTTTTAGTGCCTTTTTGTCCAACGGAGGCTCCAATGATAGTCTCACCATTGGCATCCTTCACTACACCATGTATTGTCTTATTGTTCTGTGCGTATGCGCCTATGGGCAACATTGCAAGAAACGAACAAGCAACAATCTGGCTGATCCATTTTCGATTGGTTTTGTTCATACTATTGGTTTTTAGTTGTTGTGTCGTTATGACGGTTGCAAATGTAGAATTTATTTTCATAAGTTGTTCATTAAAGTACCCAATATGTACACGTCTATGACTAAATAAAATATTAACAATATGATAATCAGATATTTACAAAAGCGCATTCACACTGCCAAGTACATCGTCCGAAAAGCAATAATATTATCAAAGCAAGGGGGAATCAATGAAAAAATATGAATAGGAAAGAAAAAAAGGCAATCATCTAATATGTTATTTCTGCAAAATTTGTAAATTTGCAGAAGCCTATAGAAACCACTAACAATTCACTCTATGCAACGTTACATAGCCATTATCATACTCTTTATTGCCACCGCCACCTCCTCAATGGCAGACACCAACGGCGAGCTTATACAGCGTATTGACAGCATTATAGACAACATAACGCAGATATACGGCAAGAAGCAGGCACGCATCGACTTCTACAAGTCGATGGCACACAAAAGCCAAAAGCCCGAAACGCTGCTTTCGGCTTACGACAAGCTGTACGATGAGTACTTCGTTTTTCAATTTGACTCTGCCATGGTGTATGCCGACAAGGCTATAACGCTTGCCGACCGCATCGGTGACAAATTCCATCACGACAAATGCCGCATTAAGAAAGCGTCGCTGCTGGGCATAGGCGGACTCTATGGCGAAGCCGTTGCGCTGCTTGACGAGATTGATTCGACTCACCTCGACAACGAACTACGGTTCGACTATACCATAGCCTACTACTTCATCTACACCTATTGGGCTGACTACTGTCACGACTATTACTATTCGCCACGCTATCACGAGCGTGCCAACAATTACCTTAAGCAGGCTGTAACGATGCTCCGCCCTACCGACTCTTACTACAATTTCTTCTGGGGTGAGTATTTTATATATGTGGAACGCAACGACAAGCGCGCCCTGGAGCACTACTTCAAGACTCTGAGTACAGCCCCCGTAGAGTCGCGATGGTATGCCATGGCATCGTATGCCATTGCCAACAACTACAGCGCCAACAACAATAACAACAAGTATGAGGAGTACATGCTGCGTGCATGCATTAGCGACCTGCTCAACTGTACGCGCGAAAACCTCGCCATGCAAGACCTTGCAATGTATCTGTTCAAGAAGGGCGACGACAACATTCTGCTCGCCGAGCGCTACATCAATTTTGCTATGGACGACGCCAAGAACTACAACAACCGACTGCGTATCATTGAAATATCGCAGAAACTGCCCGTCATCGTGTCGACCTATCGCGAAAAGCTGTCATCGCAGAACAACATCATGCGCTTCGCATTGTTCGGAGTGTCTATCCTATTCGCGTTCGTTGTAGTGCTGCTATACTTCTACAGCCGACAAAACCGACTGCTGGCACGCCACCGACACGAGCTATCCGAGAGCAACAACCTGCTGTCGTCGCTCAACGACAAACTTAATACTCTCAACTCACGATTGCTCGACACAAACAGCCGACGCGAACGTCTGGCTAAACTCTACATCGACCTTTGCGCCAAATACATCGACCGTCTGAGCAAGTTTGAGACTCTTGTGAAGCGCAAAATAAAGGTAGGCCAGGTCAACGACTTGCTCAATACGGCATCGTCGTCGCGCCTTTCGGAAGAGGATGCAGCTACGTTCATGAACAGTTTCGACACGGCTTTCCTCGACCTATACCCCTCGTTCGTCGACGAATTCAACGCTCTGCTGCGGACCGACGAGCAGATTGTGCCTCCACACAAGGGACGGCTCACCACCGAACTGCGCATTTACGCTTTGATAAGGTTGGGCGTCAAGGAGAGTTCGGAGATTGCGGCATTGCTATTCTATACTCCTCGCACCATCTACAACTATCGCTCTACGATAAAAAGCCGTGCCATTAACCGCGAAACTTTCGAGTGCGACGTCGAGCAGCTGTGCCGTGTAATACACTCCTGACAGCAATGTTCGGCACATGCAAACATTGTACTGACGGTAAGAAATTGTTACAAACGAAAAACTGATTCTATAGATTTCACGGGCGGTTTTTTATAGTCCACGAAAGCGCTTCTGTCACCTCAAAACATAAAAAAAGCGCGGAAAAAACACAAAAACGACGAAAAACACCCAAAAAACAGCACTTTTATCCCCTAAAAAGGGTATATGGAAAATTTGGAGCGTGTCAAAATTCGTTATAAATTTGCAAGCGTCAATAACATCATCTGCGCAAATACGTAAAGTAGCTAACAATTACAAGGATAGATAATCAAAAACAATGAAAAGACTCTAAACAACAACGGCTATGAAAAGATTAAGTATCATTTTGGCCGCATTACTATGCGTGGTGCTGGCCGCCGTGAAAGTTTCGGCAGGAACTGGTGACGCAAACGAAGTAGAGAAGGTGCGCGAATTCTATCGGCAGTATGCTGTAGCTTTCAGCATCAGTGACAACAAGACCAGTTTTGCCAAATGCGACTCTGTAATGAACATCTATTGCTCTGCCGAAATGTGCAAGGATACCAAGAAGGACCGCATATCAGGCATAGCCTATGATTTTGCGACCGACGATATCGGCATTGACTCGCTGGCTCTGCAGACCCTGAATGTCAAGTATGACAATGGTGCTTACACCGTCACCTATAAGTATAACGACATGAACGACAAAAGACAAAAATTCATTCGTAATGCCAAGCTGAAAGTCGGTATGAAAGATGGAAAAATCAACACTGTCAAAGCAATAGAATAACCATGGAGACGATTTGACTTAGATAGCAGTAATAGCTATCAGAGTATCAAAAAGTGGTATAATTGAAAAAACAACAACAGCTATGAAAAGATTAAGTATCTTTTTGGCCGCATTGCTATGCGTGGTGCTGGCCGCCGTGAAAGTTTCGGCAGGAACTGGTGACGCAAACGAAGTAGAGATGGTGCGCGAATTCTATCAGCAGTATGCTGTAGCTTTCAGCATCAGTGACAACAAAACCAGTTTTGCCAAATGTGACTCTGTAATGAACATCTATTGCTCTGCCGAAATGTGCAAGGATACCAAGAAGGACCGCATGTCAGGCATAGCCTACGACTTTGCAACCGATAACATCGGCATTGACACGCTGGCTCTGCAGACCCTGAACGTCAAGTACGACAATGGTGCTTACACCGTCACCTATAAGTATAACGACATGAACGACAAAAGACAAAAATTCATTCGTAATGTCAAGCTGAAAGTCGGTATGAAAGATGGAAAAATCAGCACTGTCAAAGCAATAGAATAGTTATAAAGATGATGCGGCATGGCTGTCCGGTAAATTCCGGATGACCATGCCGCCAACTATTGGCACAACAGCCTACCCTAAAACTATTTACATCCTATGAAAAGGATGGCAGGAACAATAATTTACCAGAAAGAGCGTTATTATAATGAGTATCATCGCACATTCGACACATGCGATGGACGAGTAATTAACATTAAATTCTAATATAAACAATCATGATAGATACAGAGTTGTTGTCCCAAATACAGGCTGCAGGAATCAC
Organism: Prevotella sp. P5-64; assembly: GCF_002251285.1. Lineage (NCBI taxonomy): Bacteria > Pseudomonadati > Bacteroidota > Bacteroidia > Bacteroidales > Prevotellaceae > Prevotella > Prevotella sp. P5-64. Next base: position 94,656 of record NZ_NPJK01000010.1, on the reverse strand, counting down.
CGATGCAGACTATGAACGCGCTGAACGACACATCGAAGTTCTCAAGACCTTGTCAAATCTCACATATAAAGGAATTTTCATCTACGACAACTTCAAGAGGAAATATCTTTATATTTCTCCTAATCCTTTCGGTTGGTTAGAATATAATAAAGAAGCGTTTGAAAATATGGGGTCCATCTTTATAGATGCGTTTATCAAACCCAATAGCAAGAAAGCAATAATAGATGCTTTTGTATATTGTTATCAATACATTAAGAATCTGAGCCAAGAAGAAAAAGAAAACATAGCCATCTATTGCAACTACGACTACATGTCTATAGACGGCAAGCATCTCCCAAGCACCAAATGTACACCACTGGAATTTGCCCCAGACGGAAGTCCATGGTTGATGTTAGGCATAACCACATCTGAGCCACACGGAAAGCATGACATGTTCTGCATTCACAACATCTTAAGAAAAGAGCTTGTTTCATACAACCCGAAGAACGACAAATGGGAGAAAAAGCAGGTACCTACCCTTAGCCCCAAAGAGAAGACCGTCCTCCTGTTGCTAAGCCAAGGACAGGCAGCCAAGTCGGTGGCTGAGCGCTTGGGGATGTCGGAGTATACGGTGGCGACGCACCGCAAGAACATCTTCAGGAAACTGGGGGCGCACACGGTGGCTGAGGCAATGGCATTTGCGGTGAAATACAAAGCGATATGATGCATCGGGGGCTGGCCGGCGACACTGCCACGACTACCGAAGACGACGAGGGCGGCACGCAGGGCAGACTGCCTATATATATAATAAGGAGAAAAAAGCACAGCAAAGACCACGATAATACCTAAACAAACCTTAAAAAACAGCAGATGTAGACGGTTTTTGATTAATAATCGTCTAAAGATAGGTGGTTTTTGAATTATTCTGATTAAATTTGCACCCAAAATTGTTAAAATAGAGTGTAATGAAAAGAAAGTTCATACCTTTTATCTTATTGGTATCGACTATATTCTTCGTGTCTTCATGTTTGGGTGACGACAACGAAGAGATAGTATTTTCTGACCAAGTGGGCATCACTGCGTTCTCACTCGGCACCCAGAAGATTATCCGCGACACAGTGTCGAAGAAAGGCGCAGACAGTACGTATCAGACTACGCTGGACTGCAGCAAATATATATTCTACATAGACCAGACCAAGCACGAGATATACAACCCCGACTCTCTGCCCGTGGGCATAGACTGCAAGAAGATAATATGCAACGTGACATCGAAGGGCTCTTCGGTAACGCTGGTGAAAAACATAGACAGCGACACGCTGCAGGCCTTTGAGACCATCGACTCGATGGACTTCTCGAAGCCCCGCACCCTGCGCATGGTGAGCATGTCGGGACGCGCCAGCTGCGACTATACCGTCAAGGTGAACATACACAAGCAGAAACCCAACGTATTCGAATGGAAGATAGCTACCGGCTGCACCGACATGGGGCTGCTCACAGGCATGCGCGCCCTGGCTATGGGCGGCAAAGTCTATGTGGTGGGCCGCGACGACAGTCAGCTGCGCATCTATGCTGCCGAGGAGCAGCACGTGGTGAGCTGGACCGAAATTACTCCCAATGTGGAGCTGGGCGCCGACAGCTATAAGGATATGACCGTGATGGGCGGCAAGCTCTATGCCCATGCCGAGGACGGCGTGTACTGCTCGACCGACGCATATACGTGGACCCGAGTGGGAACGCCGGCGATAAGCCGACTCCTGGGCGGCAGCAACAAGCGCCTCTACGCCCTGAGCACCGACAACAGAATCATGGCATCGGCCGACGGCGCCACCTGGACAGCCGAGAAGATGGACACCCCCGCCGACTCGCTGCCCACAGGCAACGTGAGCATGACGGCCCGACCCCTACTGACCAACCCCGGCACAGACCGCGTGGTGATGGTGGGCACGGGAGACAAGACGAGCAAGGTGTGGTCGAAGGTGGAAGAGACCGACGAAGGCAGCGAGCAGCAGGCATGGACCTACATGGACGTGGCGGGCGACAACCGCTTCCGTCTGCCCAATCTGGCCAACCTGCAGATGACCTACTATGACGACTTCATGATGGCGCTGGGCGGCAGCGGTATCGGCAACAGCCAGGGCACGACAGCCTACGGCGGATGCTACACCAGCAGCGACGGCGGCATGACCTGGCGCATCAGAAAGCTCTATGCACTGCCCACCAACTTCAACATAGAGAGCAACAGATTTGCCTTCACCGCCGATAGCCAGAACTATCTGTGGCTCATAGACGGCAAAGGCAACCTGTGGCGAGGCCGACTGAACCGGCTGGGCTGGGCGAAGAACAAGACATACTTCGGCGAATAACGACAAAGGACAATGAGGAAGGGCCTGGTGACACTCCTGATGCTCTGCGCCACGCTCACGGCAAGCGCACAGCAAGACGACGAATACCTGATGGAAATAGGTGGCGGCGTGGGGATGGTGTCATACCAAGGCGACTTCAACGGCAAGATAACATCGGGCATGCAGCCCGCCGGCGCCATCGTGTGGCGCAGACTGCTCAACCCCTACATGGGGTTCAGAGTGATGGGCATGATGGGCAAACTCAAGGGCGACGCCACGCGGGTGGAGACCTACTACCCCGACGAGACGACGAGAGCCTACAGCTTTGACCGCTCGCTCACCGACGTATCGGTGACCTACGAATACAACTTCTGGCCCTACGGCACCGGTCGCGACTATCGCGGCGCCAAGCGTCTCACCCCCTTCGTCTTCGGCGGAATAGGCGCCACATACGTATCGGGCGGAGAGAAGAAGGTGTTTACCGCCAATGTACCGATAGGCCTGGGCATCAAATACAAACTGAAGGAACGCCTCAACGTGGGGCTGGAATGGAGCATGCACTTCTCGCTGAGCGACGAGCTCGACGGCATGGCCGACCCCTATGGCATCAAGAGCAGCGGAGCATTCAAGAACACTGACTGCTACAGCGGGCTGATGCTCACCCTCACCTATAGCTTCAAGAGCAAATGTCGAACCTGTAACAACGACGACTAAATGGCAATAGAAATAGATAAAACCCGTGTGCCACAGCATGTGGCTATCATCATGGATGGCAATGGACGTTGGGCTGCCGAGCGTGGCAAGCCCCGCAGCTATGGCCATCAGGCAGGTGTAGATACCGTGCGCCGCATCACCTCTGAATGTACCCGACTCGGTGTGAAATTCCTTACACTCTATACTTTCTCCACCGAGAACTGGAACCGTCCGGCCGATGAGATATCGGCCCTGATGGGATTGGTACTGACATCGCTCGAAGATGAAATCTTCATGAAAAACAACGTGCGTTTCAGAGTGATAGGCGACATAGCCCGTCTGCCACAGATGGTGCAGGACAAGCTGCAGGAGGTGATGGACAACACCGCCGGCAACACCGCCATGACTATGGTGGTGGCGCTGAGCTACTCGGCACGCTGGGAGATTACCCACGCCGTGAAGCAGATAGCCGCCGAGGCGCTGCAGCAGAAAGGCTCGGCCGACGACGCTGCCATCATAGACGCCATCAGCGAAGAGACGGTGGGCCAGCATCTCGCCACGGCGTTCATGCCCGACCCCGACCTGCTGATACGCACGGGCGGGGAGCTGCGCATCTCCAACTATCTGTTGTGGCAGATAGCCTATTCTGAACTCTATTTCAGCGATGTCTATTGGCCCGACTTCAGCGAAGACGACCTGCACCGCGCCATACAGAGCTATCAGCAGCGTCAGCGCAGATACGGCAAGACCGAAGAACAAGTAGAAAATGAAAAGTAGGATGAAAATGAATATAAATAAGGTATTGCTGGTGGTGACCGCCCTCTTGTGGACCGCCGCCATGCAGGCACAGGACAAGATCGTATATCCCGAGATAACTTATGCCGGTACGCCCCGCACGGTGACCATCGGCGGTATCAACGTGTCGGGCGTGGACAACTATGAGGACTACGTGCTCACCGGCATCTCCGGACTCACCGTGGGCCAGGAGATAGACATCCCCGGCTCACAGATTACCGACGCCGTGAAGCGCTACTGGAAGCACGGCCTCTTCTCGAAGGTGAAAATCTATGCCGACTCGCTGATAGCTGACAAAATCTATCTGCACATCTATCTGCAGGTGCGTCCGCGCGTGTCGACCATCAACTACATCGGTCTGAAGAAGTCGGAGCGTGAGGATATGGAGACCAAGCTGGGTCTGCTCAAAGGTATGCAGGTGACGCCCAACTCTATAGACCGTGCCAAGATTCTGGCCAAGAAGTATTTTGACGAGAAAGGCTACAAGAACGCCGAGATAGACATAAACCAGCGCGAGGACGTGGCTGGCAAGAACCAGGTAATCCTCGACGTGGTGGTCGACAAGAAAGAGAAACTGAAGGTACGCAAGATATACATCGAGGGCAACCACCAGCTGAAGACCAAGGTCATCAAGGGCGGCCTCTTCAAGAAGGGCGCCTTTGCCAAGACCCATGAGGCGGGTACGCTGAGCAGCTTCCTCAAAGCCAAGAAGTTTACCCCCGAGCGCTGGGAGGCCGACAAGAAGCGTCTGATTGAGAAATACAACGAGTACGGTTTCCGCGACGCCGAGATTATCTCTGACAGCGTGTGGAACCATGACGACAAGCACGTGAGCATACGCATCAAGGTGAATGAAGGCAAGAAGTACTATCTGCGCAACATCTCGTGGGTGGGCAACACCGTCTATACCACCGACTATCTGAGCCGCGTGCTGGGCATGAACAAGGGCGACGTGTACAACCAGAAACTGCTGAACAAGCGACTCACCGAAGACGAGGACGCCGTGGGCAACAACTATTGGAACACGGGTTACCTGTTCTACAACCTGGTGCCTGCCGAAGTCAACGTGGTAGGCGACAGCATCGACCTCGAAATGCGTATTCAGGAGGGTCCGCAGGCCCACATCAACCACGTGCGCATCAACGGTAACGACCGTCTGTATGAAAACGTGGTACGTCGAGAGCTGCGCACCAAGCCCGGCGACCTCTTCTCCAAGGACGCCCTGCAGCGTTCGCAGCGTGAGTTGGCATCCATGGGTCACTTCGAGCCCGAGAAGGTGCTGCCCGACGTGCAACCCAATGTGGAGGACGGAACCGTGGACATCAACTGGAATCTGGAGCAGAAGAGCAATGACCAGATAGAGTTCTCGCTGGGTTGGGGACAGACTGGCGTCATCGGCCGCATCGGTCTGAAGCTGAACAACTTCTCGATGCGCAACCTCTTCAACAAGAACCGTGAGCACCGCGGCATCCTGCCTGTGGGCGACGGTGAAGTGCTGCAGTTGGGAGCCCAGACCAACGGTACCTACTACCAGAGCTACAACGCCAGCTATTCGACCAACTGGTTTGGAGGCAAGCGCCCCATCCAGCTCTCTGTCGGCGCCTTCTTCTCTAAGCAGACCGACGTGTCGAGTACCTATTATAATAGTGCTGCGATGAACAACTACTACAACTATCTGTATGGTTATGGCAGCAGCTACTACAACAACTACGAGAACTACTATGACCCCGACACCTTCGTCAAGATGTTTGGTCTCTCGCTGGGTTGGGGCAAGCGTCTGCGTTGGCCCGACGACTACTTCCAGCTGTCGCTCTCGCTGGCTTACACCCGCTATATGCTCAAGAACTGGCGCTACTTCCTCATGACCAATGGTAATGCCAACAACCTGAACCTGAGCATCTCGCTGAGCCGTACCTCTACCGACAACCAGCTCTTCCCCCGCCGCGGTTCGGAGTTTATGGCTTCGGTAACGCTCACTCCGCCATGGTCTAAGTGGGACGGCAAGGACTACAAGAACCTCGCCAACAACTACCAGTCGGCCACCTACTCTCAGGAACAGCAGGAGAAATATCGCTGGGTGGAATACCACAAGTGGAAGTTCAAGGCCAAGACCTACAGCGCCCTGACCAACGGCCAGAAGTGTCTGGTGCTGATGACCCGCGTGGAAATGGGTCTGCTGGGCAGCTACAACAAGTACAAGAAGTCGCCCTTTGAGACCTACTACATGGGTGGTGACGGTATGAGCGGCTACTCATCAGGCTACGCCGAAGAGACTGTAGGTCTGCGTGGTTATGAGAACGGTTCGCTGGCATACAACGGCTACGCCTACGACCGCTTCACCATGGAGCTGCGCTACCCCTTCATGCTGGGCAACACCACCATCTACGGTCTGGGCTTCGCCGAAGCCGGTAACGCATGGACCGACACCAAGAAGTTCAACCCCTTCGACATGAAACGCTCGGCAGGTATCGGTGTCCGCATCTTCCTCCCGATGGTTGGTCTGATGGGTATTGACTGGGCTTACGGTTTCGACAACGACAACATCAACGGAAAGAAGGGTGGCAGCAACTTCCACTTCATCCTGGGTCAGGAATTCTGATAATAATCATTAAAAGCGACGCGGGCGCTGTAACTTACATCACAGCGTCGGCGTCACATACATAAACCAAGCAAAGGAAAAGTATGAAGAAGATATTGGCAATATGCGTCTTCGCGCTGATGGCAATCACGGCGCACGCACAGAAGTTTGCCCTGATGGACATGGAGTATGTGCTGAAGAACATTCCCGCCTATGAGCGTGCCAACGAGCAGCTCAACCAGGTGAGCAAGAAGTGGCAGGCCGAAGTGGAGGCTCTCAACACCCAAGCCGCCACCATGTACAAGAACTACCAAAACGAGGTAGTATTCCTCTCCAAAGAGCAGAAGGCCGCCAAGCAGGAGGAAATCATGCTGAAGGAGAAGGAAGCCGCCGACCTGAAAAAGAAGTACTTCGGCCCCGAGGGCGAACTGTTCAAGAAGCGCGAGAGCCTCATGTCGCCCATTCAGGAAGAGATATACAACGTGGTCAAGGAGATAAGCGAGCAGCGTGGCTACAGTCTGGTGCTCGACCGCGCCAGTGACAGCGCCATCATCTTCGGTTCGCCCAAGATAGACATCTCCAACGAAATCCTCCAGAAACTCGGTTACGCTAACAATAACTAATAACAATTAAATACAAACGAAATGAAAAAACTTATTTTGATGCTGATGCTTTGCGCACCAATGGCTGTATTCGCCCAGAAGTTTGGCAAAGTTAACACCCAGGTAGTAGTACAGTCATTGCCCGACTATGCCAAGGCACAGGGAGAAATGGCTGCTCTGAGCAAGCAGAAGGAAAACGACCTGAAGTCAATGCAGGACGAGCTGACACGCAAGGCTCAGGAGTACGAGAAGTCTAAAAGCGCCATGAACCCTACCAAGCAGAAGGAGACAGAGGAAGAGCTGCAGGGTCTGAACGCCAAAATCCAGCAGGCATACCAAGACGCTCAGAAGGAACTCTCTGAAAAGAACAACGCACTGCTCGAGCCAATCCTCACCAAGGTACAGAACGCCATCACAGCTGTAGGCAAGGCTGGCGGATATACCTCTATCTTCGAGATTGGCACATCTGGCGTAGTGTTCTTCGGCGACAACGTGAAAGACGTTACCGAGGAAGTAAAGGCCAAGGTAGGCAAGTAATCCAGACACTCATTCATCACAAATGACAGGGCAGGCCAGAGTGCCTGTCCTTTTTTCTCAATACACAAAACTTACCGATATGAGAAAGCTGCTTTTTTCCTTAGTTATGTTGGTGCTGCCTATGATCTCACAGGCACAGACTACCATCAAGTATGGTTATCTCAGTTATCAGGAGGTGCTGAAGTTCATGCCCGAGTATGCTGTGGCACAGACCAAACTGGCCGACCTGAAGCAGAAGTATGACAACGAGATGAAGCGCGTGGAAGACGAGTTCAACAAGAAGTATGAACAGTTTCTTGAAGGTCAGAAAGACTTTGCTCCGACTATCCTCCGCAAGCGCCAGGTGGAGTTGCAGGAACTGATAGCCAAGAATATAGCGTTCAAGGAAGAGGCCAAACGACTGCTGGCACAGGCTGAGACAGAATCTTACGCTCCCCTCAAGGCCAAGCTGGCCGAAACCCTGCGTGGTATAGGCGAAGCACGCGGATTCATGTTTATCCTCAACACCGACAACGACAATCTGCCTTACGCCAACAGCGCCTTTGGCGAAGACATCACGACCTTGGTCAAAGAGTGTCTGAAATGAGCGAACGGCTGCCCATGACTCCAGGCCCTATCGGCATCTTCGATTCGGGCTACGGAGGACTCACCATCCTGCATGGCATACGCCAGCTGCTGCCCCAGTATGACTATGTGTTCCTGGGCGACAATGCTCGCGCGCCTTACGGTCCGCGCTCGTTTGATGTGGTCTACGACTTCACCCGCCAAGCGGTGCTCAAGCTCTTCCGCATGGGTTGCCAGCTGGTTATCCTGGGCTGCAACACCGCCTCGGCCAAGGCTCTGCGCACCATACAGCAGAACGACCTGCCCCAGTGGGACCCCTCGCGACGCGTGCTCGGCGTGATACGCCCCACGGTAGAGGCCATCGGCCATCTCACACGCAACGGCCATGTGGGTCTGCTCGCCACCGAGGGTACCGTGAAGAGCCACAGCTACGACATGGAGATTCGCAAGCTCTGGCCCGACATCCACATCTCTGGCGTGGCCTGTCCCTTCTGGGTTCCGCTCGTAGAATACAACGAGGCCGACAGTCCCGGTGCCGACTATTTCGTCAAGAAGCGCATCGACGAGCTGATGTCGCTCGACCCCGACATCGACAGCATCATCCTGGGCTGTACCCACTACCCCATCCTGCTGCCCAAGATACTTAAATACACCCCACCCGGCGTGCGCATCATCCCTCAGGGCGAGTATGTGGCCAGTAGCCTCAAGGACTATTTCGTGCGCCACCCCGAGATTGAGCAGAAGTGTACACGCAACGCCACCAGCCGCTACCTCACCACCGAGAACGCCGACAAGTTTGCCGAAGGCGCTCGGATGTTCCTCCACGAACACGTAAACATAGAACATATAGATTTAGAGTAAATGCAAGAAACAAGACAAAACCGTATTTCACGACTCCTGCAGAAAGAGTTATCATCCATTTTCCAATCGCAGACGCGCAAGACCAGTGGCGTGCTGGTGAGCGTGACCCGCGTACGCATCAGCCCCGACCTCAGCATCTGCACCGCTTATCTGAGCATCTTCCCCTCAGAGCGCAGCGAAGAGATAATGAAGAATATCAACGCCAGCGAGAAGAGCATACGCTACGAACTGGGTACCCGCGTGCACAACCAGCTGCGCATCATCCCCGAGCTGAGATTCTTCATCGACGATTCACTCGACTATCTCGAACATATTGACGAACTTCTGAAAAAAGGATAGTGAACTTTCCGTTATTCATCGCCAGGCGCTATCTCTTTTCCAAGAAGAGTACCCACGCCATCAATGTCATCAGCCTCATCTCTGTCATCGGAGTCGCCGTGGCTACGGTGGCGCTGGTCATCGTGCTCAGCGCCTTCAACGGCTTCCACGACCTGGTGGCCACGCTGTTTACCAGCTTTGACCCGCAGATAGAGATTGCGCCGGTCAAAGGCAAGACGGCTCCTGCCGACGACCCGCTGCTCACCCGCATACGCCAGTTGCCGTATGTGGATGTTGCCACCGAGTGTGTCGAGGACAATGCGCTGGCTGTATACCAGGACAAGCAGGCGATGGTAACCATCAAGGGTGTCGACGACAATTTCCGCGACCTCACCCGCATCACCGACATTCTCTACGGCGACGGAGAATTCTGCCTCCACGCCGCCAACCTCAACTACGGCATCGTGGGCGTACAGCTCGCCCAACAGCTCACGCTCGGCACCCGTTGGACCGACGCGCTGCGCATCTATGCCCCCGTCAGAGAGGGTCAGCTCGACCTGGCCGACCCCACGCAGGGTTTTGTCGTCGACTCGCTCGACTCTCCTGGCGTGCTCTTCATGGTCAAGCAGTCCAAGTACGACTCGCGCTACATCATCGTTCCCATCGCCTGGGCCCGCAATATCTTCGGGCAGCAGGGCATGATTTCCTCGCTCGAACTGCGCCTCAAGCCCGAAACCGACATTGCCGACGCCAAGCGCGAGATAGCCGACATCGCCGGCGACAGCTACACCGTCAAGGACCGCTTTGAGCAGCAGGACGACACCTTCAAAATCATGAAGATAGAGAAGCTCTTCGCCTACGTCTTCCTCACCTTCATCCTCATCGTTGCGTGCTTCAACATCGTGGGCTCGCTCTCCATGCTCATCATCGACAAGAAAAACGATGTGGTCACCCTCCGCAATCTCGGCGCCACCGACAGCCAGATAGCCCGCATCTTCCTCTTCGAGGGTCGTATGATTTCCGTCGCCGGTGCAGTGATGGGTATCGTCATCGGCCTCCTGCTCTGCTTCATCCAGCAGCAGTTCGGGCTCGTGCGCCTCGGCGACAGCGACGCCTCCTTCATCGTCGACGCCTACCCCATCAGCGTCCACTACGACGATGTAGCCCTCATCTTCATCACCGTCATAGCCGTAGGCTGGCTCGCCGTCTGGTACCCCGTCCGCTACCTCAGCCGCCGCCTGTTGGGCTAATCCCGCCACCGCCAACCCCATATCCCCATCATTCCCCTCTCTTTCGCTCCCAAGTCCCTACGGAATTGGAAGGGAAGCCGACAGCCTCGTGGCAACCCAATGAGAGTAGCCAATGGGTATGAAAAAGCCCAGGATAGAGGCACTGTTGGCCTCAACCCTGGGCTAAATAAATTCAACTCCTTCAGCATTGCCATACGCGGCACAATTCCCAACTTTACCGAGGTGGAATAGGTAAAATTCTGACTCGTTAACCCGTAGTGTGATTGAGCTTCCGCACCTTGAAGAGAGGCACAAGGAAAACCTGTGATTAGTCCTTCAAGCAAGCGAGGGGAATAACTTTGACACCATCAGGACGAGTATAAGCCATTTCACCTCCGGTGATAACCATCAGCAGGTCAGGCTCACGTAGTTGGACTTGCTTTTCAGTCTTATTATGTTCTTGCACGAGTCTTTTGATTTCTTTCAGATGCTGCGCACCCTCTTCTATCTCCCGACTACCTAACTTACATTCTATCAGAGCATATCGCCCGTCATCGAGATGAAGCACCAAGTCGGCTTCCAGTCCATAACGGTCACGATAGTAGGATAAATGATTGCCAAAACCAGGAGTGTAAGCACGAAGGTCTCTTGCACACATCTGCTCAAAGATAAACCCGAATGTCTTGAGCTGCATTTCCAGTCCTTCAGCATTCACGCCCATTGCAGCTATAGCTATAGAGGGGTCAGAGAAACCTCTCTTTGGCATACTTCGAATGGCGGTTTTGCTTCTTATAGCTGGACACCAGGCGTCAATATCTTGGATAACAAAAAGTCTCTCAAGCACACTGATGTAGTCATCCATTGTATCCATCGACAGGGTAATGTCTCCAGATGTAATATCAGCCAGAATACTGGTTCGCTTGGCCAAAGTACTGATATTACGTGCATATGAGCGCATTAGCTGTCTGGCTATCTTAGGATTTCTCTGCTTATTGTCAATAGACGAGATATCTACTTCGCAAACACTGTTTACATAGTCGCTTGCGACCAGCATGCTCGATTTCTCGGACATTTGCAGAGCCACAGGCCATCCACCTCGGCAAGCCACTCTAATAAGGTCAGGTATATTCAGCTTGCTGGTAGCACCATCAATATCGTAATCAGGATTGTCAAACAGTTGTTTAAGCGAAACTTCACCCGATGAATCGTTTGATTCCCATAGACTCATTGGAAACATTTTCATACGTGATATACGTCCTATTCCACTATGGTATATTTTTCCCATATCAACCGTATTACTACCTGTAAGGATGTACTGACCAGGTATTCCACCAGATTTGTCTACCGCAATGCGCACCGCATCCCAGAGCATGGGAGCGTCTTGCCATTCATCTATAAGGCGTGGCTGTTTGCCCTTCAACAGCAATGATGGCATGGTTGATGCAGTTGCAAGATTCTCCTCTCTTCTATCAGGGTCTTGCAGTTTCAGCACACTTTGGGCTTGCTGCTGGGCAGTGGTCGTCTTGCCCGTCCATTTAGGGCCTTCAATGAGCACAGCGCCAAAGGCGCCCAACCTTTCTCTCAATACATCGTCAGCAATTCTTGGTAGATATTCCATAATGACATTAATATTGTTACTGATGCAAAAGTACGTGATTTTCTTTATATTACCAAATGATTCGGCTTTTTTGTGGCATTCCGTTCGGCTTTTTTGTGGCATTTCAATCGGCTTTTTTGTGGCATTTCGTTCGGTTTTTTTGCGGTAGAGGCCATCGATACGAGGTTGATTGGCTGTTGTGATTGCATCGCTGAAGGTGACTACAGCAGGCGGAGGGCGTAGAGGATCTTCGCCAGTTGTCCCTACGGAGAAGGAGTTTATGGACACGATAGATACCATACTGCTCCTTGCGCTATCGCTGAACCTGATATACTTGGCGCGGCATTTTACGACTCTTAGAGGCTGGGCATTGCGATTACGTAGCCCTCCGACAGGCATCATCCGTGCTTTCGCAAAGAGGAAGATGCCACCCAAGCCCATAGCCCACAATATGATGGGAATACTCGTCACTTGGGAAAACACGGAGAGATGAGTCGCAGTTCTCCTTATATAAACCTGTTCAACTCTTCAACGAGTTTGAACACTGTTGTTGACGATACAGCTTGCGATGGTGGCGTTTGACCAAACTCTGCCAATATTTTTCTTGCTCTTGATATGGCTTCCGACTGATATGGCAACAGTAATCCATATATTTTGTTCGTGAAGCTACCCTTCTTGCTATACTTGACCTTCATCTGTTGGCTGAGCATTTGCTCGTAGTCATTTCGGTGGATATAGCCACGGTAGATATTGAAATGCAGCAGAAACCAATACTCAAATGCCTGATTACTATAGGCAACCTGAAATCCATTGGACTCCGCCAGACGTATGGCTTCATTGAAGTCATGGCTTGGGAAATCATCCTTGTCAAACACCACCCAATATTGGTCAAAGACATGGCCTTTTCGTCGTTCTTCATCCCTGATGATTACCGCTTCTTCAACAAGTTTGATGGTGTTCTTCCCTTTTCCCAGTGCCTTTACCGAAGCGGAGGTCAATCGGAAAGCATTGAAATAGTCTGGCTCAGTATTCTCACCTTCACAGATTATCAAGAACGATTGCTTGATATCTCTGTAACTGGTACGGCGCTTCAGGCTCCGTTCCTTTCTCGGATTATAGTTTGCCATTGTCAGTCCTCCTCATTGACAAACAACTTGGAGAAGTCACCGACAATGGGCGTTCCACCATATTTGCCCTCAAGATATTCCTTCTCGAAAGACGCATTGTTTCTCACCTTGTAGTCGGCAAGGGAATATAGCTTGGTAGCACCGTACATATCTTTTTGCGCAAACCACACCTGGTCCCTTCTGAGTATCTTGGCACTCAGAATATTGGTATCATGGATGGTGAATATCAGCTGGGCATGATTAGGATTGGTTGCCTTCGTGTTGAACAACTCTATGATTTTGCTCGTCAACATGGGGTGCATCTTGCTGTCTATCTCGTCTATCACCAGGCGTTTACCATTATCCAGCGCGTCAATAATGGGATACGCCAACTGGAAATATTTCACCGTTCCTTCCGACTCGTTGCTTTCAAATGGGAATGAAACTCTCTGCGTTTCCCGACCATCATCGTCATACTGTATATGACTGCTGACCACTTCATCATTCACCTTATATATATCCTCTATACCCAAGTCGGCATAGCGCGAGAAGTCAACGATGCGCTTACGCATCTTCTGGTCATCCAGTTTGATGGCAGCCCGTTTCCACATCACTTCATCATCATGACTGGTGATGATTGATGTGTCGTTCAACCAGTCAACGATGCTGACAGCCGTCTCATCATTGAACTGTGCAGCCACCGAAACAAGCAGCGCATTGTCACGCACCATCTTGTTGGCTACAACGCTTTTCGCTATTGCGCACGAAGGATGGACATTGTAGATATCACCCTCGCGATACCACAACTCCACTTCTTTAGCACGCTTCTTGTTGTTTCTACGATACAGCCACTCCTTATGCACCTTAACGCCGTCAACCTCAAAACCATAACGGAAAATATAGTCTACATTGCAAAACACAATTTCAAAGATAGAGGGCTCCTTGGCTGTCGTGTCATTGAGCATGAAGCTCTCCACATCCAGAGCGTCTCCAGCTTGCAGTTCTTTGATTGAATTGATGACAAGCCACTTGAATGTTGCAAACGCCTTGGCAAAATTGGATTTGCCCGAGGCATTGGCTCCATAAATGGCAGCTCCATGAAGCACCGCAGGGATAGCACCTCCCATTTCCGTCATAGAGTCGGTTTCGGATATCGCTGTCTCCTTCAAATTAGTGGTCGCCAAAGAGAGGGTAGACATTTCCTTAAACGACAAATAATTGGCTACTGAAAACTGAACAATCATAAAGATAACTATTATATTTGTAATATTTTTGCAAATGTACGTGTTTTCTTTGAATATCACAAAAGTTTATCGCATTATTATGACCTCCACACATTGTTTTTTCCCCTCCCGAAGACAAAAGAGGCTAAACAGGACTCCCATGAGCTAACCCTCTACATGATAGCCACTCCAGCCCTTTGAGCAGAACGTAGAGACGGGCTACTCTGAGTGTTTTCCCTACCTCTCCTGGTTGCAAAAACTTTGGAAAATGATATTTTCCTCTTATTTTTGATACTTATTCCAACTAAAAGCGTTACCTTTGCACACTGTGGGCTGGTTTTCGTGGATAAGGCCAGCACTGATGGCGGAGAGCAGAAGCCCTCCAGCCCTACCGGAGGCCTGCCCACTCTGCAGCCAAGCAACCCCTATCTGCAGAAAGCTGCCATCCAGCCTTACCGGAGGCCTGCCCAATCTGCAGCCAAGCAAACCCTATCTGCAGAAAGCTACCATCCAGCCCTACCTGAGGCCTGCCCACTCTGCAGCCAACCACCCCAACCCAACAGCCAATCACCCCAACCCGCAGCAAACCACCCCAACACCGCAACCAAGCACCCCAACCCAACAGCCAAGCACCCCAACCCAGCAGCCGAAGCCACTGACGCGGCGGAGGCAATCATCCGAGACTACGGAATAACAAACTAATAATACATTGTAATTATGAGCAAACAGAACATTGCCCTCATCACGGGCATTACAGGACAAGACGGTTCGTATCTGGCAGAACTCCTGCTGGACAAAGGTTATGACGTGCACGGCATCATCCGCCGCTCGTCGGTAGACCATCGTGAACGCATAGCCCACCTTGAAGGACGGCCCCATTTCCACCTCCATTATGCCGACCTGGGCGACTCCATGTCTATCGTGGGCGTAGTGGCAGACGTGCGCCCTACTGAGATATACAACCTGGCAGCACAGAGCCATGTACAGGTGAGCTTCGACTCACCCGAGTTCACCGCCGATGTAGACGCCGTGGGCGTGCTGCGCATCATCGAAGCCGTGCGCAAGGTGGGACTCGCCCAGTCGTGCAAGATATACCAGGCCTCGACATCCGAGCTCTACGGCAAGGTAGAGGAAGTGCCTCAGAATGAGAACACGCCCTTCCACCCCTTCAGCCCCTATGCCGTCGCCAAACTCTACGGATACTGGATTATCAAGGAATATCGTGACGCCTACAACATGTTCTGCTGCAACGGCATCCTCTTCAACCACGAGAGCGAGCGCCGGGGCGAGACTTTCGTGACGCGCAAGATTACCCTCGCCGCAGCACGCATTGCCCAGGGCCTGCAGGACAAGCTCTATCTGGGCAACCTCGACTCGCTGCGCGACTGGGGCTACGCCAAGGACTACGTGGAGTGCATGTGGCTCATTCTCCAGGCCTCCAAGCCCGAAGACTATGTCATCGCCACCGGCGTCCAGCACAGCGTGCGCGAGTTTGCCGAGCTGGCCTTCCACTATGTCGGCATCGAGCTCAAGTGGGAGGGCAAGGACGAGAACGAGAAGGGCATCTGCGTGAGCGGACCCGAGGCTCTCGTGGGCAAGACCCTCGTCGAGGTGTCGCCCGACTTCTACCGCCCCACCGACGTGGTCAACCTCTGGGGCGACCCCACCAAGGCACGCGCCCGACTGGGCTGGAACCCCAACACCACGCCTTTCGAGGAACTGGTGCGCATCATGGTAGACCACGATATGGCCAAGGTCGCCTCTGAGGGAGCCGCCGCCAAGGTGCGCATGAACCTCGCCGAATATCTGGAAAAGGGAATCGTAAAATAACACACCGATGACACTCGACAAGAACGCCAAGATATACATCGCCGGGCACCGCGGGCTCGTGGGCTCGGCCATCTGGAGCAATCTCCAGTCGCGCGGCTACCACAATCTGGTGGGCCGCACCCACAGCGAGCTCGACCTCACCGACCAGCAGGCTGTCAAGGCCTTCTTCGACCAGGAGCGCCCCGACGCCGTGGTACTCGCCGCAGCCTTTGTGGGCGGCATCATGGCCAACTCGCTCTACCGCGCCGACTTCATCATGCAGAACATGAAGATGCAGTGCAACGTGATAGAAAACGCTTACACCCACGGCGTCAAGAAGCTGCTCTTCCTCGGCTCCACCTGCATCTACCCCAAGCAGGCGCCCCAGCCCATGCGCGAGGACTGCCTGCTCACCTCGCCCTTGGAGTACACCAACGAGGAGTATGCCATCGCCAAGATAGCCGGACTCAAGATGTGCGAGTCCTACAATCTCCAGTACGGCACCAACTTCATCGCTGTGATGCCCACCAATCTCTATGGACCCAACGACAACTTCCACCTCGAAAATTCGCATGTCATGCCAGCCATGATGCGTAAGGTCTACCTCGCCAAGCTCATCCACGAGGGCGACTGGCACAGCATAGCACGCGATATGGACAAGCGCCCCATCAACCCCACCGACGCCCTGCGCGACATCATCGGCGAGGGCAACGTAGACGGCCACAGCCAGCCCGACCGCATTCTCCGTGCGCTCGCCTACTACGGCATCTACGACAACCGCGTGGTGCTCTGGGGCACAGGCTCACCCTTGCGCGAGTTTCTCTGGAGCGAAGACATGGCCGACGCCAGCGTCCACGTGCTGCTCCATGTCGACTTCAGCGACATCATCGGCATAGACCGCTACAGCTCCGTGTTCTATGGCGCCAAGACCGACGGCCGCGTAGACCGCAACAACTCCGAGGGTCGCGGCGGAGCCATCCCCGAACTGGGCGAGATACGCAACTGCCACATCAATGTGGGCACGGGCAAGGAGCTCACCATCCGCCAGCTTGCCCATCTTGTGGCCGAAGCTGTAGGATTTGAAGGCACCATAGACTTCGACGCCTCCCGTCCCGACGGCACCATGCGCAAGCTCATCGACGTGACCAAACTCCACTCGCTGGGCTGGACCCACAAGGTGGAGATAGAAGACGGCGTGCGCCGACTCTACGACTGGTATCGCGAGAGTCTCAGCTGCCCTCGCCCACGGTGCCCTCACCGCCACTCTCTTTCCCCCTACCCCTACGGCAGCAGTCGACACGTGTCACTGCTGCCGTTTTTAGTTCTGCCGCTCACCACCTTCAGCGGCGCCGCGACCATCCGGCGGGGCTCGTGACTTATGATACGTGACCACGTGACATTTGATACGAAGGCTCGTGACTTATGATACGCGGGCTCGTGCCTTCCGTTACGAGCCGCCCACTGCGCTTCCGGCGGCGCTGTATGCCCCGTGGGCTACCCGCATCGATGGTCTTCGCCGCCGCTCTCCGCCATCCCGTGCGCTCCCTGTGGGCAGCCACGGCGCGCTTATGCTTCCTCGGTTTCACCAACTCTATACTGTCAAAAAACGCCCATTTCATCGTGATTTTTCCCAAAATGTCCGATTTATACCAGCGAATGTCCGATTCATACCAATTTATGTTGCGATTTTTTATGGCCGGTCACATCTTTAATAGGTATATTTGCAGCAAACTATCCATCTATCCTGCCCCGCCCCTACCTGGGCCTGCAGTCTGGAGAGAATTATTATAACTTGCGAGATAATCACTTAAACCGATATAACAATGAAAAAGATGAAAACCTACTATGTGAAGCCCGTGGCGGAACTCATACGCGTTTCCACCCGGCTGATGAATGTGACCTCTGGCACCGTCAGCGGTCCCGATGGAAGCTCCATCGGCAACGGTGGCAGTGCAAGCGACAGTGGCAACCCACCCATGCACTCAGGCACCTATCTCTGGGATACCGACAACACTGATTATTAACTTAACCCTTACCAATATGAAAAAAACTCTCCTACTCACCGTAGCCCTCATCCTGACTGGGCTCAACAGTGCCATGGCAGCCATAGACGAAGAGCTGCGCACCATCATCACCAAGAGTGATGGCATCGAGCTGACCGAAGTGACCAACGATGCCAACAACCCCTGGGCCATAGCCGACGGAGTGGCGACAAGCACCGTGGGCAAGTCGTCTAATACCACATCGCAGACCTTCACCATCAAGTTTCGCGCTACCGGACGCACCATATTCTCCTACGGCTACACCGCCGACTTCTATCCCTATGCAGAGTATGACTGCAAGATTGTGACCTTCGACGACAACACCCTGTACAGCAGTTATTCCAGTTACACGACCAAGTCGTACTACACCCATTATTTCATTCTGGACGAGGGCGAACATACCATCACCTTTACCCACAAGCATCTCAGCAACGTCAACAACTACAGTCAGGTAATGACCGTGAGCGACATCGCACTCTACACTGCCGAGAGCCAGATGATGACCATAGACCTCGCCGCACCAGGCACCCTGGGCGTAGAGGCACTCAATCTGGTCAGCACGCTCCCCGAGATGCAGTTTCTGAGGCTCTCGGGCAAGCTCAATGCCGACGACTGGAACTCCATCAAAAACATGACGGGACTCAGATGCATTGACCTCACCAATGCACAGATAACCGACATCCCCGACAACGCCTTCCGCAATTCCCAGCTGCGGTTTGTTGACCTGCCTACCAGTCTCAAGACCATCGGCGCTCAGGCTTTCTACGACCGATACCTTACCGGCAAGCTCACACTGCCCGCCACGCTGGAGACAATAGGCAAAGAAGCCTTCGCATTCAACAACATCACCGAAGTAGAGATACCCGACAATGTGACCTCTATGGATACACATGTATTCAGAGACAACAAAAAACTCATCACCGCCAAGTTGGGCACAGGCCTCACCTCTCTCAACATCGGCAGCTTCTACAACTGCCAAGCCCTGAAGACCGTCAGCGGCGGTGCCAATATCAAGACCATCTATGGCGATTGTTTCAAATACTGTGAAGCCTTGGAGACCGCCAGCGACCTGCAGCCCCGTGAGGTCAAGAGCAATGCCTTTGAAGGCGCAAAGAAGCTGCAATCATTCAACTTTGCCGATATCACCGACCTGGGAGAATATGCTTTCAGAAACTGCCAAGCCCTGAAGAGCGTAGAGCTGCCCAAAATCAGCTCTATGTCGTGGTATTGTTTCAACGACTGCTCTTCGATTACCACGGTGAAGCTGGGCGACAAGATAACCTACATCCCAAGCGATGCATTCCACGGCTGCTCGAGTATGGAAGAAGTGGTCTTGGGCAGCTCTATACGCGAACTGGGCAGCTACTGTCTCTATAGCAGCTCTGGCAGCCTCAAGCGCGTCTACCTCGCCGCTCCGGCTCCCCCATCGACCAGCACCTCGCCATTCTACCGCCTCTCGGGCGTGACGCTCTATGTGCCCGACTACGCCATGATCAGCTACAAGCAGCACAGCTACTGGAGCCAGTTTACCTCGGTAGACAGCAACCCCAACCCGACTGGCTATATAGACCTCTACGGCAAGCTCGAGCTGAGCACCAACTCGCGCATCCCCGGCAACCCTGACGTCACGATGAACTACCAGGGCGGCTCTTATCCCATCAAGGGCATCCTCATCGTCAATGGCAACAATCCCCAGTCGCTGGGCAACTATTACCACTGGGCAAACACAAGCGACAACTGCCCCGTGACGATAAGCCGCTGCAACCAGATGACGGCAGCCTCGGTCAAGGTCAACCACTATCTGGCCAACAACTACTGGTACTACATCACCATGCCCTTCGACGTGAAGCGCAGCGACATAACCATCTCTAAGGGCGCTGTGGCCGTGCGCTACTACGATGCCGACAGCCGCGCCCAGAACGGTGCCGGCAACAACTGGAAGGACGTGGCCGACGACGCCATCCTCCGCGAGGGCCAGGGCTACATCTTCTGCGCCAGCGACGACAGCTGGTGCCAGTTTACCGCCAGCGACGACACCCGCAACCACATCTTCAAGAGCCACGACGTGACGCTGACGCTGCAGGAGCATGCTTCGTCGGTGAGCAACGACGCCAACTGGAACCTCGTGGGCAACCCCTACCCCTCATTCTTTGACATCTACTACATGGACTATACCGCCCCCATCACCCTGTGGGACACCGACAACCGCACCTTCACCGCCAAGAGTGTGGCCGACGACCAGGTGGCGCTGCGCCCCTTCCAGGCATTCTTCGTGCAGAAGCCCACGCTCATCAGCGAACTCACCTTCCGCACCGACGGCCGCCAGGCTACCAAGACGATAGACCGCTCTGCCGCCGCACCACGCATGACGCCCGTAGTGGCAAGCCGCCACTTCGTAGAACTGGCCATCACCGACGGCAGCACCACCGACCTCACCCGCGTGGTGGTCAATCATGCTGCCTCAGATGACTTCTGTGCCGACAACGACGCCACCAAGATGATGGCCGACGGCACCACGCCGCAAATCTACACCCACGCTGCCGGCGACATCTATGCCATCAACGAGGGAGCCCACCAGAGCGGCAGCGTCAAGGTGGGTGTGCAGATTGCCCATAGCGGCACCTACACCATCACCATGCCCCGCAACGACGTGCGCGCCCGCCTCTACGACTACGGCGTAGAGGTCGAACTGCCCTACACCTTCGCCGCCGATGAAGGCGTGGAAGACAACCGCTTCACCATAGGTTTCGACACTACCACCACCGGCATCGACGCCATCAAGCCCGGCGCCCAAACCGACGGTGCCATCTATACGCTCGACGGCATCCGCGTGAGCACTACCGCCCCCAAGGGCATCTATATCCAGAACCACAAGAAAATCGTGAAGTAAGATGAGGACTACAAGATATATACTGACCATCGTAGCGCTCATGATGTGTCTGTGGGCGCGTGGTCAGGGATGGAACCCCGACAGCCCCGCCGAGCCCTCGTCGCGCTACAGGCTCAGCGTCAAGGCTGTGCCTGCCGAGGCGGCTAACACCTCGGGCAGCGGACACTATACGGTCAACTCCCGGGTGACGGTCTCTGCCACCGCCACCGCCGAGTGCTGGCAGTTCAGAGGCTGGACCGACAGCAAAGACCAACCCGTGAGCGACTGGTCAAAGTTTACCTACACCACGACCAATGCCCACGAGACCCTCACCGCCCACTATGAGCGCGTGGCTACCAGCCGCCTCACCATAGCCTACGACCCCTCGACAGTAAACAAGGAGAGCACCAGCGAGTATAAGGAAGGCACCATCGTGCATCTCGAAGCTGGCACCTACTCCAACTTCACCTTCGTCAACTGGACCAACAGCGCCGGCGACGAGGTGAGCCGCGAGCGCAAGATGCAGTACACCGTGACCGCCAACGACGAGACTCTCACCGCCCACTACCGCTTCAGCCCCGGCAGCCCCGGCGAGCCCTCGGAGACCAAGCCCCGCCACTGGGTACACTTCTCTGCCGAGCCGGAAGCGGCTGCTTCGTTCTCGCAGAGCAAGAGTTTCCAGGTGTCGGAAGGCAGCTGGTTCAGCATCTCGGCGTATGACAACAACAACTACGTACTGAAACAGTGGACCCAGGACGGCAAGGTGGTCGGCACGGCCAACGGCTATGGCGCCACGATGGGCACCGAAGACATCAGGTTGGTGGCCCACTATGTCTATCAGCCTCCGTCGCCCGCAGACCCATCGACCGACAAGAACCACCACTTCGCGCTCTACGCCACATCGACCTCCATCTACCGTGGCGAGACCACCCTGATGCCTATCTATATGGAGAACACTTTCGGCATCAAGCAGCTCACCTTCACGCTGGTATTGCCCGACAACATCCAGGCCGACGCCTCACGGATAGAGACCACGCTGCGCACCTCGGCGTATAGCGTGACAGCCAGTCAGGACGGCCAGCGGCTCACGGTCAACATCAGCGGCGGCACGCAGATAAGCGAGAGCAACGGAGCCGTGGTGCGCATCCCCGTGACCACCCTCAGTGCCATCGAAGACGGCGTCTACGACGTGGGCTTTGCCGACATCAGCGCCATCAATACCGACGACAATGCCGTAACCTTCAGCTCTCGTCCTGGCAAGATAACCGTCGTCACCCTCGAGGAGGGCGACCTGCAGGCACAGTTCTCCGTAGACCGCTACATGAACCGCGCCCAGTTTACCAACCTGAGTACCGACAATGCACGCAGCTTCGCGTGGGACTTCGGCGATGGCACCACCAGCACCGAGCGCAACCCCATGCACATCTATGCCGAGGCTGGCAGCTACACGGTCAAGCTCACCGCCCGCGGCGTAATCAAGACCGCCGAGGCAGAGCAGACCATCGTGATAAACCCCGCCAACACGTGGACAGCCAATGGCGACTACACGCTGGACGCCACGGCGGTGGGTGCGCGCAACTTTACCTCGCTCCACGAGGCGTTCAGCCTGCTGTCACAGTGTACTCCCGACGGCGCCATCAGCATCCGCGTGGCTGGCGCCAAGGACCACACGCTCGACGCGACCGATGCCGCCACGCTGGCTCTCGTCAAGACGCTTGCCGACAAGCTGGCTGCCGCCAAGGTCAAGATGACCTTCTGCAACGAAGCCCCGCGCAAGATTACCATCAACTTCAGCGCGGGTTCCAACCAGGCCCGTCTGCAACAGCTCATGGCGCTGCTGCCCCATCTGGAGGGTGTCAATGCCGACATGGCTATCAACGGTGCCGTCATCCTTGCCTCAGAGATAGGCCGATACAGTAGCCAGACCATCTGTTCGGGCACTCAGACCCAGCCCGAGACATTCACCTCTATCAGCACCAGCGACAAGGTAAAGGTAAGGTGGACTGCCAGCGTGGCAGAGGGTTGCCAGGTCGAGGGCTATCAGGCCATAGGCACCGGCAATCTGCCCGCCATGACGCTCACCAATAAGGGCACCGCCAAAGACCTCGTGACCTACCACGTAGAGGTGACCCTCGACGGCACGCCCATATATACATATATATATAAGGTGTACGTGAAGCCCGTCATCACGGGTCGCAAGCTCACTCTCGGGGTGCCCGACAACAATGCGCTCAAGGACTTTGCCCCTGTCTACTTCACCTGGACCGGTCTGGGTACAGGCGTCGAGGGCTACAGCGTCCATCTGCGTCGCACCGACATCACCGCCGACGAGGTAGTCAAACGTACCACCGGCACCGCCATCTCGCTCGAGGTGGCAGAGGGTGCCACGTATGAGTGGTACGTCACCGCCCACGGCGAATGTGGTGAAACCGTAGACAGCGAGAAACGCACGCTCAACATCAGTTATCTCGCCGACCTCGAAGTGGTATCAATCACGGTGCCCGAGGAGGTCAAAGCCAATACCGACTTCACCATCAAGGCCGTGATACGCAATGTGGGTCGCGGCGCCACCACCAGTTCGTGGAACGACGCAGTGCACTACAGCCCCAATGCCGACTTCTCGGGCATCAAGGCAGTGGCTTATCAGACCCACTACGGCACGGTGGAGCCAGGAGGCGAATACGAAGTCACATTCACGGTGAGAAGCCCCGAGGCATCGGTGGGCACCGCCTACTACAATGTCTACGCCAATATCCACTCGGGCGAGAGAGAGAACAACCGCAGCAACAACTGTATGAATGCCGACCCCGTAGCCATCGTAGACCGTTATATCGCCGACGCCGACTATCTGGCGTTGAAGAAACTATGGCAAGCCACCAACGGCGAGGTATGGATAAAGACATGGAAGATAAACTCCAGTGCGATAACCGCGATGGGCTGGCCCGGCGTAACCTTCGACACCGAGGGCCACGTCACCTCCATCAACCTCAGCAACAACAACCTCCAGGGCGAACTGCCCGTAGAGGGTTTCCAGATGGACCATCTCACCTCACTCAACCTGAGTCGCAACAGTCTGAGGGGCAACGTAGCTGCCTTCTGCCGACAGTTGCCCAAGTTGGAGAAGCTCGACCTGAGCTACAACCAAATCTCGGAAATCACCGACCTGCTTCCCGCCACCATCACATCGGTCGACCTGAGTTATCAGAACGAAGGCAAGAGCCTGCAGACCATACCTCTACAGGCGTGGACCGTAGGTGACCAGGGCGCAGGGGTGACTCTCAACTCGCTGTTGGCATACAGCCACGCTGGGCAGCACTTCAACGGCCGTCCCACGCTGCGCTTCTACACCGTGAAGGGCGAGAACTATGTGGGCGAGATGGTCTATCGCGACGGCGCTTACCGCTACGACTTGGGCGGAGACTACCGCCAGCCGAGCGGCACCGAGTTTGTCGTACGCCCGCAGTACTGTCCGGCGGCCGGAACCCGCATGAGGGCGACGCTGGCTTGGGCCAAGGGCGACGCCAATGCCGACGGCGGCATCGATGTACTCGATGCCCAGCACACGCTCAACTATATTATGGGTACGCAGAGTGGCTCATTCAACTTCATGGCTGCCGACACCTACGCCAGCAACTCTATCAATGTGCAGGACGTGGTGGCTACCATCAACCTGTTTATAGGCACCGAAGAGAGCAGCGAGGCTATGGCTGTGCGCATGTCACGCATCAAGGCTCGCGGAGCGGCTACCGCCAACAGGCTGGCTATGGCCGACGGCGAGCTGTGGATAGATGCCGCCGACAATGTGGGCGCCATCGACATCACGCTCAAGGGTGTCGCTGCCACCGATGTCAAACTGGCACTCAGCTCGATGCGCTACCAGATGATCACCCGCAACACCCGCGACGGAGTGCGCATAGTCATCATCAGCCCCACGGGCGACAGCATGAGCGGACACCGCTGTCTGCTCAGGACCACCCGCCCGGCACGTGTCGCCCGCGTAGCGGCTGCCGACACTGAGGCTCAACCCATAGGAGTCGAGATAACCGACGGTACCGCCACCGGCATAGACACCATCGATGCCGACAGCCACGACCGCAAGCTCTACGACATCCAGGGCCGCAAGCTCGAGCAGACCCAAGGCCACGGCATTTATATCGTGAACGGAAAGAAAATGATTTGTAAGTGAAACTGAAGACCATGAAGATGAAAGAAAAAGCAATATATATCCTGCTGTTGCTGGTGGCCATGACCTTAGGCGCCAAGGCACAGAACACCATCTCTGTGGCCCACCTCACGGGCGGACAGGGCAAGGATGTGATGATACCCATAAGCATGGACAACAACGAGGACGTAGTGGCGCTGCAGTTCGACCTGCAGCTGCCCTTCGCCAAGACCTCGGGCAAGCAGCCCACGCTGACCAACCGCAACACCAACGGCCACACCGTATCGGTGAGGGGCATGGGCAGCAACCGCTACAGGGTGGTAATCGTGAATATGAGCAACAAGCCCATCGCCGGAAGCGGCGGCGTGCTGCTCAACTTCCCCATGACGGTGCCCACGGGGCTCGATCCCGAGAGCGTCCACGCCATCACGCTGAGCGATGTGGTGATAACCAACCGCAACGGCGACAATATCCAGACTGGCTCTACCAACGGTAGTTATACCATCCAGCGCGCGCCGAGCCCCGACCTCGAAGTGAGCGATGTGGCCATCAGGCAGACCACGCTCACGCCGGGCGAGAGGATCAGCGTCAGCTGGAAGGTGAGCAACGTGGGCAATGCCGACACGCGCAGCGGATGGACCGAGAAGGTTTACCTCGTCAACACCGAGACCGAGGAGGCTGTATACATTGGCAATGTGTACTTCAACAACACCATGCTGCAGGGCGGACACACCGCGCGCAGCGCCGAGTTTGTGCTCTCACAGACGGTGGGTGTCGACGGTGAAGTGGCTGCCAAGGTGGTGGTCGAGCCCAACAGCAACACGGGCGAGTATGCCACCGACAGGCTCAACAACACCGCCATCGGAGGCAAGGCAACGGTCGAAAAAATGCTCTTCCTGACCGCCCCAGCCACCCGGTTGAAGGAAGGCCAGAGCATGCGTCTCCAGCTGAAGCGCAGTGGTAACCGCGCTACCGACGAGACCTACAGCGTGGCCACCTCGCAGCCCGACCACGTGAGCGTGACTACCCAGGTGACGATAAGAGCCGGACAGTCTACGGCCACCTTCGATGTGACGGTACCCGACAATGACTACGTCAACTCCTACAAGGCTGCCAGCGTGACGGTGACCAAGGCCCACGGCTATCCCGCCGACGTGGCTGTCAGCTTCGACATCGAGGACAACGAGTTGCTTCCCCTCAGTCTGCAGCTCGACAAGAGCGAGTACAACGAGGGCGAGTCCATCAAGCTCAGAGTGAGCGTGCCCTATCGTATCGAGGGCGAGGAACTGACCGTGAGCCTGAGCATAGAGAAGCCACGCCGCTTCCGACTGCCACAGACCTCCCCCTCCCCCGCCGGTGCCACCGAGGCGGTGATAGACATTCCCATCGTCCAGGACAATCTGCCTGCCAACGACGAGACCATCAAGATTATCGTCTCTGCCGACCACCATCTCACGGCCAGCACGCTCTTCATCCTCCACGACGACGACGTGCCAGCCATCAGCATGACGCTGCAGCCCACCACGGTAAGCGAGGCGGCGGGATACAATGCCGTCTACGCCACCATAACCCGCAACAGCGCGGTGAACAGCAAGATTACGCTGAAACTGAGCGACGACAGCAACAACGAACTCTACTACACCCAGACCATCACCATGAACGAGGGCGTGGAAGAGGTGACCTTCCCCATCGGCGTCAAGGACAACCAGAAGGTCGACGGCACACGCACGGTCAAGTTTACCGCTGCCGTCTACATCACCGACTGTGGCTGCTCGGCCATAGGCAACAAGCAGACCACCGTGACAGAGACCATCACCATCACCGACAATGACGGTCCCACGCTGAACATCACCTCAGACAAGACCACCATTCTCGAGGGCGACGCCACCGGCGCACAGCTCACCATAAGCCGCAACGACGACACCTCCCAGCCGCTCACCGTGGCGCTCTCTGCCAAGGGCAACGACCTCGACTTTGCCCAGACCGTCACCATACCCGCCGGCAAGGAGAGCGTCACCACCCCGTTTGTGGCGCTGAGCAACTCGACCACCGAGGGCAACCGCACCATCTCGGTCATGGCGAGCAGCGAGGGCTATAGCCCCGGCACCGTGTGGCTGCTCATCTCCGACCAGACGCTGCCCGACGCCGAGATGCAGAAGCCCGAAGTGGCAGCCGGTGTCGAGGCTGGCTCGCAGGTCAAGGTGATGCTCCACATCAAGAACGTGGGCGCCATAGCCATGCCTCAGTCCACACCCATCACCGTGACTCTGGCCGACGCCACCACGACCCTACAGACCGACAAGCCCATCGCCCCGGGACAGACCTATGACACGTGGGCAGAGGTCAAGGCACCCGCTGTGCCCGGAACCTACCGCGTGACAGCCCACATCAACCCCGACGGCAAGGTGACCGAGCTGCAGACGATGAACAACAGCAGCACGATAGACATCAAGGTGGTGGCTGCCTATACCTTCACCATCGCCGCAGCCAAGGACAAGTATCTCTTCGGCGACAAGGTGGTGCTCACCGGTAGTGTCAAGCGCACCGACGGCACAGCCGCTGCCGGCATAGAGGTAGAGCCCTATATCGTCTACGCTCGTTCGCGCACCAGACTGGCAGCCGTGAGCGACGCCGCCGGCAACTTCTCTATCGACTATACCATACCCGCGGGCATGGGCGGAGAGTTCGGCTTCGGCGTATGCACCCCTGGCGAGAACCTCGCCACCGAGAAGGGCAACTTCAAGGTCTATGGCTTCAGCCGTACCACCACCGACTATATCACCAACAAGCTCTTTGTGGGCGAGCCCTTTGTGGGCAAAATCCAGCTGAAGAACATGTCCGACCTCGACCTGCACAATGTGCGCGTGGCCTGTGCAGATGCCGGAGCCTACACCGTCAGCTTCAGCACGGTGGCTGTATTGCCGGGCAACGGCACAGCCGAGATTACCTATACCCTGCTCTCCACGGCGCTGTCCGAGACCAAGGACTGGGACAAGCTGGTCTTCGCCATCACCACCGATGAGGGCGCACGCCTCGATGTGACCACCTACAACTACACCAATGAGCACACGCCCACGCTGGTGGTCGAGACCAACAGCATCAACACCACGGTGACCAAGAACAAGACCCGACTCTACCCGCTCATCATCACCAACACCGGACTGGCGCCCACGGGCAAGATTACCGTAGACCTGCCCAAGGCTCTGTCTAAGTTCATCAGCCTCGCCACACCCGCCACCATGCCGTCGATGGCCACCGGCGACAGCGCCACGGTGATGCTGAGGTTCAATGCCGCCGACTTCGATGTCAACATCATCCAGAAGGGCAGCATAGCCATCAACTGCGAGAAGGGAGACGGCAAGCAGGTCTTCTTCAATGTCAAGGTGGTAAGCGAAGACAAGGGCAGCCTCAAGGTGCGTGTACAGGACGAAAACACCATCTACGGCAACAAGAACGGAGAGCGGCCCTATGTGAGCGGAGCCACCGTCAGACTCACCGACTACAACACCGGCGCGCTGGTGATGAGCGATGTGACTGGCGACGACGGCTACGTGCTCTTCGAGCATCTCAACGAGGGATATTATCATCTCAATGTGACCGCCGAGAAGCACGACTCCTACAGCCAGAACGTACTGGTAAGCCCCGGCGATGTGACCACCCATCTCGCCACCATCAGCTATCAGGCCATCACCGTCAACTGGGATGTCGAGGAGACCGAGGTGGAAGACGAGTACGAGGTGGTGACCAAGGTGACCTTTGAGACCTACGTGCCGGTGCCCGTGGTAGACATCACCGCGCCCGACATGCTCATCCTGAAGGACATCCAGCCCGGCACCACCACGCTCATGAACGTGGTGCTGCGCAACCGCGGACTCATAGCCGCCCAGGATGTAAACTACTATCCCCCCACCGCCCACGGGTTTACCTTCATGCCGATGGTCGAGCACACCGGACTGACCCTGGCGCCCGAACAGAGCTACGTGATACCCGTCCTGGTGATGCACACCGAAGACTTCGACAACCCGCAGTTTGCGCCCCACGTGAAGCGACTGATGCCACGACGCGCACCGTCGTCGGAGAAGAACTGCAAGGGCAAGATGGGCACCGACTACAAGTGGCCCTGCGGAGCCGGAAGCAAGTACTCGTATCTGGAGAAGCCCATCCAGTGGGCTTACGGCAACGACAGCGACTGTAAGAACATCACCAACGAAGGCGTAGAATGGACTCCACCCACGCAGATGGGACGCCCAGGTGGACCGGGCGGCCCCGGCCACAATGCCACCGTCACCATCAACCCCGGTGGCGAGGCTGTGGCAAAAGCCGTCATCACGCTCATGTGCGAGGTCTGCAACTGCGTATGCGTAGACCCCGTGGCATGGCTGCCCTGTGCCACCAGCGGCATCATGGTTGCCCAAGGTTCATGGGACGGTGTCCAGGGTGCCAAGGGCTGTGGCAACGAACTCGTGCAGTGGGCTGCAGGAATGGCTCTCGGCCCTGCCGGCAAACTGTCGTGTCTGATCAAGCCCTTCGACCCCGACAAGGCGCCGATGGCAAAGGCTTCTGCCGACGACGACTCCAAGCCCACCGTGCTGCCCGCCCTGCTCGAGTCGTCGGGCAGAAAGCAGGTGATGTACTGGCGTTACTATGAGTCGTTCTTCAACTACAATGCCGAGCTCACCGGTGCCCGCGAGGCGCTCGCCACCGAGGGCTTCTACGACGAACTCGTGAGCGCACTCGCCGACATCGACTTCGCCCTGAAGAAGATGCAGAACGACGGCGACCTCTGGGACTTCGACCTCTCCACGATACCCGCCACCACCACCGTCGACGACAAGTCGCAGGGACTGGGTGCCTACCTCACCTCGCTCATGCCCAACAAGCGC
Organism: Prevotella sp. P5-64; assembly: GCF_002251285.1. NCBI lineage: Bacteria > Pseudomonadati > Bacteroidota > Bacteroidia > Bacteroidales > Prevotellaceae > Prevotella > Prevotella sp. P5-64. The sequence continues at coordinate 64,467 of NZ_NPJK01000010.1, read as the reverse complement.
GCCAACGTGGCCGACTTCTCGCTGCGCAGTTATGTGGAGCGCATCCGCAACAAGTGGCGCAAGCTCGAAGGCATGGACTACGACAGCGACAACCATCCCGACGAAGACAAGCTCGCCCGCATAGTACGCGAGAGAGACGACATCGTGGCACAGATGGTCGACATGGGCTTTGCCACCCTCGACGACCTGATGAACAGCGCCCGCAAGGACTGGCTGCTCTACCAGGAGACTGCCTCGCAGAACACCTGCGCCGAGGTGAAGCTCGAAATCAAGCAGAAGCTGGTGCTCACCCGACAGGCATTCCGGGGCACGCTGACCATCGACAACGGCTCCAACTCTGACATGAGCCACATCATGGTCAATGTCAACGCCACCAACATGGAGACCGGAGCCATAGCCACCCGACACGAGATGGAGATACAGGTAGAGAAGATAGAAGGCTTCGGAGGCGAAAAGGACGGCGAGTGGACCCTCCCCGCAGGCAAGAAGGGTGTAGCCACATTCCTCTTCATACCCACCAAGTATGCCGCACCCGAGAATGTGACCACCTACAGCTTTGGCGGAACGCTCGCATTCAACGACGGCGCCACCGACCAGACCCGCTCGCTCTTCCCCGTGAGCCTGCAGGTGAAGCCATCGCCCGACCTCGACCTCACGTATTTCATGCAGCGCGACATCTATGGCGACAACCCGCTTACCGAGGATGTCATAGAGCCCGTGGTGCCAGCCGAGTTCTCCGTGCTCATACACAACAAGGGCAACGGCGACGCCAACAACGTACGCATGATTACCCAGCAGCCACAAATCGTGGACAACCAGAAGGGACTCATGATAGACTTTGCCATACTCAGCTCGAGCCTCAACGGAGGCGAGAAGACCATGGCGCTCTCCAGCGATGTGGCCACACCGTTTGGCACCATCAAGGCGGGCGAGGCGTCGTATGCCACATGGGAGCTCACCTCGTCGCTGCTCGGCCACTTCACCCAGTACGATGTGAGCGTGACCCATGTCACAGACTATGGCAACCCTGACCTCTCGCTCCTTGACCGCGTATCCATACACGAGCTGATACACAGCATCAATGCCAGGATAGGCGACAAGACCTACCGCGCATGGATAACCAACGACTATCCCGACGCGTTCGACGACCCAGACCATATCTACTTCGCCAACGGCACCGACGAAGACCTCGTGGCGCTGCGCGATGCCACCAGGATAGAGGCGCTCGGCGACAGCAAGTACCGCATCACCGTCGATGTGGCGCAGAGGCAGTGGTTCTACACCTCGGTGGCCAATCCGGCGGGCAAGTATGCCAAGATACTGAGCATCAAGAACGAGACCACGGGCGAGACCCTCGATGCCGACAACTTCTGGACCACCGACTACACGCTGCAGGACGGCATAGACCCGCTGCTCGACTACCGTCTGCACATAGCCGACCTGAGCAGCGGCCCAGGTACAGTGAAGTACATAGTGGAGTTTGAGCCGATGCCCGAGCTGCGCCTCGACGTGGTAAGCATCGAGACCGTGCCCGAAGACGACCAGATAGCCGAAAAGCCCATCACCGAGCTTACGGTCAAGTTCAACAAGGACATAGACACCCAGACCTTCACCCGCGACGACATCGTGCTGCGACTCGAGGGCAAGCCCCAGACCACAGCGCTGCCCATCACCCCAGCCACCGCCGACAACAAGCGCGAGTTCAAGATCAACACCGCAGCCCTCACCGACAACGGCTTCTACGCGCTGCAGGTCAAGAGCGAGAACATACGCGATGCCGAAGGCTTCATGGGGGCCGAGGGCAAGCAGGTGAGATGGATGCTCTTCAAGGACGGTCTGGTGCACTTCAATGTCAAGGTGCTGCCGCTGCCCGAGTGTGGCAACGTAGACTGCGTCATCGAGGGCGAGGAGGGCCGCAAGGTCACCACGCGTAAGGCACCGCTCAAGGCGGGCACCGCAGCCATAGCCAGCACGGCGCCCTATGGACGCACGATGACCTTCACCGCCACGCCCAACACGGGATATAAGTTTGTACACTGGAAGAGTAATGCCGACGACCAGATAGTATCGACCGACGAGGTGTTCACCACCGAGGCGCGCAGCACCAAGGACTTCGCAGCGGTATTCCAGGCCGAGTCGTACAAGGTCGATGTAAACTGCAACAGCGCAGAGGGCGACATCGACGCCTCGACCGGCTACTACGACTACAACACCAAGCTGGTGCTCGACGCCAGGGCAAAGGACAACTTCCGGTTGGTGGGCTATCGCATCAACGGTACCCTCAAGGAGATGACGCCCTACACCCTCACCGTCGAGGGTCCCACCGAGGTCGAGGTGGTCTATCGCGACATGACGCCCGTCAACGTGCTGCTCAACGAGGGTGCCGACTACACCCCCGAAGATGTCGAGGCAGCTAAGGTGAGCCTCTACCGCTCATTCCATAAGGGCACATGGAACACCATCTGTCTGCCCTGCGCGGTAGACAACCCAGAGGCAGTGTTCGGACAGGGCACCCTGGTGGCACAGATGACCGGCGTAAGCGGCACCACGCTCATGTTTGCCCCCGTCAACACGATGGAGGCCAACACGCCCTACCTCATCAAGCCCACCAAGATTAACAGCCCGGCGTATGCCCATGACGAGAATCCCACCATGCTCTACGACCTGGGCGTCACCACTACCCAGACACCCGAGCGGGGCGTGCCCGCCGACAGCAAGGACGGCTACAGCTTCATAGGCGCCTATAGCGTCTATCCCATAGCCACCGACGCCGGCAACTACTACATCAGCAGCGACAAGTTCTACTATGTCGACGCCGCCGCGAGTGTCAATACCACCCGATTCCGTGGCTATTTCCATGCCGACAACGGCTCGGCGTCGCCCATATCACTGGGTATAGGCAGCGCCACCGGCATCACCCCACCCGTGAGCATCACCGACAGCCGCAACGCCGTCTACGACCTCAACGGCGTGATGGTGAGACAGCCCGGCGAGTCGCTCAGCGGACTCAAGCCCGGTGTCTACATCACCCGCGACAAGAAGATAATAATCAAGTAGCCGCCCGCCGCTGCGCCCGCGACGACAAAAGAGCGCAAGGCAGCGGCAAGAGAGCGCAAGGATGCGGCTATAGGACGCAAGGCTGCGGCAAGAGAGCATAATACAACAACGAGAGAGAGCGTAAAGCCCGTCATGGGCATTACGCTCTCTCTTGTGGTATATCCCGCAACCATCTCCACCAATCTGCTGATGACCTCCAGCAGAATTATGATGACCTCCAGCAGAATTATGATGACCTCCAGCAACCTGCTGATGACCTCCAGCGGCTCGTGCCTATTGATACGAGCCCTCGTGACATTTGATACGTAAGCCCGTGCCTATTGATACGAGCCCTCGTGACTTACGTTACGAGCCAGCCAAGGCATCAGCCACACGACTGGAGGGCATCGCCACGGGCGCAGAGGGTATCGCCTTTAGCGCAATGGGTATCGCCCTGCGCGCAGCGGCCCTTGCGCTCGCAGTAGCGCTCACACTGGGTGCAGATATCATAACCCAGCATGGCGCCGAGCATGAAGTCCTCTTCGGGGGTGAGCAGATTGAGCGAGCGCGTCACCATCATGCGTATGGCGTTGAGACACTCCTCGCGCCCGAAGTAAAGATTGAGGCGGTCGTTGCCCACGGGCTGGATGATGTAGTGGATGTGCTGGCTCTCCAGACGGCGCCGGGCAAATTCCTCATACTTCTTGTTGAACGTGAAGAGCACCATACGGCGCACTCCCTTCTTGTATTCGTAGATATGGTTCATCAGTACCTTCATATCTACGGGTAATAGCGTGGTTTGCTGCATGATTGTGACTTTTAATGTGGAGGATGGCGAAGCGGGGATGGTCTGGTCAGAGACTGGGGGTGATGGCGGCTGCCCAGGCGTCGATGCGCGCGTCGGTCTTGTCGGACTCGTTGACCTCGTCGAGGGCAAGGCCCACAAAGTGGCCGTCGACCACGGCGTCGGAGGCATCAAAGGTGTAGCCGTCGACAGGCACCGCTCCCACCACGTGGGCTCCGGCACCGACGACAGCCTGGTAGAGTTCGCCCATACCACCCACAAAGGTGTCGGGATAAGACTCGGAGTCGCCGCAGCCGAAGAGGGCCACGGTCTTGCCCGAGAGGTCGGCACCGCGGAGGGTGCGCACGCCGTCGTACCAGTCGTCCTGCATCTCGCCGGCACCCCACGTAGACGTACCCAGGATGAGGTTGTCGTTGGAGGCTATGACGCTGTCGTCGAGGTCACCGACGCCGATGACATCGTCTACCCCCAGTCGGGCGCCTATTCTGCCGGCGAGTTCCTCGCAGGTGCCGGTGCTTGAGCCGTAGATAATCACTGTTTTCTTCATAATCTTCTTGGTTTTTGAATTGATAATAATGAGTCTGTAGTCGATGATTGTATCACCGCTACAAAGTTAGCGAGGTTCAGAGGACTGCACAATACCCAAAAATAATGATTTTGGCGGCAGAGAGATGACTATATAATAAGGTAAGAGTATGGGGGCGCTTCTGCAGACCGATGGCGCAGAAGCGGAGACGGTGGCTGGTCAGGCCTTGACAAAGCCCAAGGTGAGGATGGAGAAGGTAACATCGCCCGCCTTCTCTATCTCCTGGGCGCAGGCGCAAAGGGTGGCGCCGGTGGTGGCCACGTCGTCGACGAGGAGTATGTGGCGGTGGCTGAGGCGCTCAGGGTGAATGGTGCGGAAGACATGGGCTACGTTGTCGTTGCGGTCCCAGCGCTGCTTGTGGGTCTGGCTCGACTCAAAGTGCATGCGCCCCACGGCACCGGCATCGACGGCGATGCCCGTGACATGGCTTATGCCGCGGGCAATCTCGACGCTCTGGTTGTAGCCACGCTCGCGGATGCGGTCGCGGCTCAGGGGAACGGGCACGATGACATCGATGCCGTCGAAGAAGGACGCTGCACCATACTCGGTGGCAAGCATGGCGCCAAGGGCTTCGGCGGTGTCGGGCGAGTCATTGTATTTGAGGTCGTAGACCAACTGGCTGGCTCCGCTGCCGCCCTTGTAGAAGAACAGGGCGCCACAGCGCTCGATGGGGATGCGGCCCCAGAACATGTGGGCCATATCATTGTCGGCGGGAGAGGCGTCGTAGCCCGTGCGGGGCAGGCAGGCGTTGCAGACCGAGCAGAGCGCGTGCTCGCCGGAAGAGAGTCGCTCGCCACACATGGCGCAGTGGCGCGTGCAGAGCAGGTCGTGGAGTCGGGCGGAGAGGTCAATCATCGGGCAGAGAGGTGATGCCGTCGATGCAACGACGGATGATGTCATAGTCGAAGCCACGGCCAAGAGCAAAACGGATGAGTTTCTGACTGCGTTCGTAGTCATTGCGACCGGTAATGGTGCGCCACTTCTGGGTGAGCATAGGCCGCAGGATGTCGACATAGGTCTCGGCGGGCACCTCATCGAGGATGGGGCGATAGATGCTGGCAGATACCTGCTTGGCATACAGTGCCTGTTCTATCTTGCGTCGTCCCCAGCCGTTGTACCTTATCTTGTCTTCGACAAAACAGCGGCAGTAGCGGCTGTCGTCTACATAGCGGTTGTCGACGAGATAGTCGATGATGCGGCTGCAGGCATCGTCGGCGAGTCCCCACTGCTCCATCTTCTTCATCATGTCGCCCTGGCAGTATTCGGCTTGAGAACACAGGGCGGCGAGGCGGTTGAGCGCCTGTTCTTCGGACAGTGGTTTCATAGTCGGGCGATGATAAAACGTGGACGGTCGTACTGGTCGCGCTCTACGGAGGCGGCAAAGCCCAGTGCGTGGAGCATGGCGCTGGTCTCGGAGGCATAGAGGGCGTTGATCTCGAAAAGCAGGGTGCCGCCGGGCTTGAGCGCGCGGGTGGCATAGCGGGCTATGGCGCGATAGAAGAGCAGCGGGTCACTGTCGGGCACAAAGAGCGCCGTGGCAGGTTCGTGGTCGAGCACATGGGGGCTCATCTCGGCTCGCTCGCTCATGCAGATATAGGGCGGATTGCTCACAATGACATCCCAAAGGGCGGTGTCGGCGGGCGGCGCCAGGGCATCCTGTCGCTCAAAGCACACCTGGGCACCCAGGCGGGTGGCATTGGCGCGGGCTATGCGAAGCGCGTCGTCGGAGATGTCCCACGCCGTGACCGTGGCGTCGGGATAGTCGAGCGCGGCGGTGATGGCGATGCAGCCCGAGCCGGTGCCGATGTCGAGCAGGGTGAAGGGGCGGGCGGCGGCGCTGCCTATCATGGGGATGAGCAGAGCTGTCTCGGGGCGGGGAATAAGCACTCCCGGCGCCACGGCAAAGCGGCGTCCGCTGAAGTCGGCATGGCCCAGCACATACTGGACGGGCTCGTAGTTGGCTATCCTTGCCACAATTTCCTCCAGATTTGCTCGCTCGTCTGCGGATAATTGGTTAACTTTGCCCATATATATATCGGTGGGCGAAAGGCCGAACTCGTCTTCGACCACCATGCGCACGATGGCGCGAGCCTCGCCTTCGCCATACAGAGGCGAAAGCCTTCGGCACAACTCATTGTATGTCATACGCACAAAGTTATAAAAAAATATGGATATGAAACGGAAAGAGGGTTATAAAAAATCAGCAGGCGGCAGAATAGCCGCTATCGCGGGCCGAATGTGGGTCGCGGCAGCCGCATTGTGGCTCGCCGGCAGCGCCCGGGCACAGCAGACGGCCATCATCCCGCAACCCGTAGAGATGGAGACCGTGGGCACCACGTGGACTCTGCCCGCCACGCTCACCGTAGGCACCACCGACAAGGCTCTCGGCCACGCCGCGACATATCTGGCTGATGCCCTGACACAGCAGACGGGTCGCAAGGTAAGGACTGGCAGCAAGAAGGGTGACATAAGGCTGGGGCTCGACCGCAGTCTCGGCAGCGGAGCCTACAGGCTGAGCGTCGGCGCCAAGGGAGCCACCATCGAGGGCGGCGACTATGCCGGAGTGGTCAACGGCATAGCCACTCTGCGCCAACTGATGCCTGCTGCACCGGACACAGGAGCGACGGTGGCTGGCGTGAAGGTAAGCGACGCGCCGCAGTTTGGCTGGAGAGGCTTCATGATAGACTGCTCGCGCCACTTCTACACGGTGGGCGAGATAGAGCGGGTGCTCGACATGATGGCATACTACAAGATGAACCGCTTCCACTGGCATCTCACCGACGACCAGGGCTGGCGTATCGAAATCAAGCGTTATCCCGCGCTCACACTCAAGGGTGGCTGGCGCCGGCTCAACGGCCAGGACTCGCTCTGCCTCAAGCGCGCGGAGCAGGAGGATATGCCCAATCTGATGCTGCCCGAAGAGAAGATGCGCACCGCTGACGACGGCTCGCGCGAGTATGGCGGCTACTACACCCAGGACGACGTGAGACGCGTCGTGGCTTATGCCGCCGAGCGTGGCATCGACGTGATACCCGAGTTGGACATGCCCGGCCACAGTCTGGCTGCCATCCAGTGTGTGGGCGGCCTCTCCTGCTCGGAAGATACGCGGTGGGGACGACTCTTCTCGACACCTATGTGCCCCGGCAAGGACACCATGCTGGAGTTCTGCAAGAACGTTTGGACCGAGGTCTTTGGTCTCTTCCCCTATGAATACGTACACATCGGTGGCGACGAGGTGGATATGAAGAACTGGCGTGCCTGCGCCGACTGCCAGCGTCGCATGAAGGACAACGGACTCAGTTCGGAGCCTCAACTGCAGACCTGGTTCAACCACTATATGGAAGACTTCTTCCGCGCACATGGTCGCAAGATGATTGCCTGGGACGACGTCATCGACGGAGGTCTCTCGCCCTACACCACCGTGATGTGGTGGCGCTCGTGGCTGCCCAAGGGGCCCAAGCGGACTACCAGCCACGGCAACGACCTTATCGACGTGCCCGTCTCCTACTTCTATCTCAGTGGCCGCGATGACCCCAGCAAGATGGAAGGTATCTACCGCTTTGACCCCTACGCCACCCTCAACGCCGAAGAGAGTCAGCGCGTGCGTGGCATCCACTCCTGTCTGTGGGGAGAGCGTATAGCAAGCGCCGAACGCATGTGGTACCAGCTCTTTCCACGGTTTATGGCGGTGGCAGAGCGCGCCTGGAGCCGTCCTGAACGTATGGACTACGAAGACTTCAGCCGTCGTATGCTCAAGCATCTGCCCCGTCTGGAGGCGATGGGCATACAGTACAGGTTGCCCGATGTGACCGGACTCATCCGCACCGCCGTCTTCACCGACAGCGACACAGTGAGCGTGGCGTGCATAGACCCCTCGGTGAGCATACACTATACCACCGACGGCACCATGCCACAGGTATCGTCGGCCAAGTATACCGGTCCGATTGCGGTGAGCCAGACCACGCACTTCATCTTCAGGCCCTTTGGCGCAGACGGACGCAAGGGCGACGCCGTGAGCACCTCGCTGGTCAAGACGACTATGGCAGAGGCGGTAGGCGTGGACGGCGAACTGCTGCCTGGGCTGCGCAACGTGTGGTATGACTATGGCGGCGACAACTGTGCCGGCATCGAGAAGGCTCAGATTAAGGGCGAATATGTCACCGATGGCGTGGTCATTCCTCGCGAGGCCCGCGAGAATATCGGACTGGTCATCACGGGTTATATCGAGGTGCCCCACGACGGCATCTACTCCTTCGCGCTCTACTCGGATGACGGCAGCCAACTCATCATCGACGACAAGATGGTGGTAGACAGCGACGGCATGCACGACATTATGGAAGTGACTGGCCAACACGCCATGAAGGCTGGTCTGCACCCCCTACGCGCCACTTACTTTGACCACAACGGCGGCGACTTGAGACTCACCGTCAAGGACAAGCATGGCAAGAAGGTGGAAGTGAAATACTGGCATAAATAAGACAATGATGACAACACTGGATATAGACGAAAGATACATGAAACGCTGTCTGCAACTGGCAGCGTGTGGACAACAGAACGCCAAGCCTAACCCCATGGTGGGCGCGGTGCTCGTGGCCGACGACCGCATCATCGGCGAAGGTTACCACGTGCGTTGCGGCGAGGGCCATGCCGAAGTCAACTGCTTTGCATCGGTCAAGCCCGAAGACGAAGGGCTCCTCGGCCGCGCCACACTCTATGTCAGCCTGGAGCCATGCTCCCACTACGGGCGTACTCCTCCCTGCGCCGACCTCATCGTGGCCAAGGGCGTCAAGCGCGTTGTGGTGGGCTGCATCGACCCTTTCGCCCGTGTGAGCGGACGTGGCATCCAGCGTCTCCGCGACGCCGGTATCGAGGTCAGAGTGGGTGTGCTCGAGCGCGAATGTCGTTGGCTCAACCGTCGCTTTATCACTATGCACACCCATCATCGTCCCTACATCATCCTGAAGTGGGCGCAGACTGCCGATGGCTTCCTCGACGACCACTACCAGCCCACGATGATATCCAACGCCATGACCCAGATGGTCTCGCACCGTCTGCGGGCAGAGAGCGATGCCATCCTCGTGGGCAGGGTGACTGCCGAGCGCGACAAGCCACAGCTCAATGTGCGCCACTGGGTTGGTCCGGCGCCCGAGCGGATTGTCTTGAGTCACAGCACGACTATCGACGCTATTCTGGAGCGTCTCTACACCGAGCAGCGGCAGAGCCTCATCGTGGAAGGGGGTGCCTCTACGCTCAAGTCATTCATAGACCGCGACCTCTGGGATGAACTGCGAGTAGAGACGGGTACTGCGGTGGTAGGCGAAGGCACCAAGGCACCACAGGTGCCAGCCACGGCACGGCTCAACACCAACCGCATGTATGGCAACAATGACTATCGCATTTACCATAACCATTCACTCCTGAAAATTCATGACCGATAGACAAACAACAATGACTATCGCATTTACCATAACCATTCACTCCTGAAACTCCATGACCAATAGATATACACGACGGCTGGACGGCGACGACGAGATGCGGCGCCGCGAACTCATAGACAAGATAGAGCGCGCGCTGAGCCAGCGGAGCGTAGCCGAACTTGAAGCTATCTCCTACGACCTTTTCACCAAGGGGTATCTGGAGGATTAGGCGACTCACGCCATGATACACACTACGCCCTGAAGGGATGAGAGCAGAGCCAAACGGCTGCTTCGGTCCCTTCAGGGCGTAGTGTATATGGATAATCGGTGTTCCGGAGGGCATCGCCTCTGACTCTGCGCCAGAGGCGGGTATCCCTACGGAGATATGGGCTATGCCGGCAGACTTACTGGATGCTTACAGTAGCCTTGGCATGCACGTCCTTCTGATGGAGGGTAACGCTGACGATGCCCTCGGGGCTATAGGTGAAGTCCTTGGTAGCCACACCGTTGACCTTGACAGCGGTAGGACGGCGGTGGGTATAGACCTCGAGCTTATAGGTACGGCTGGTGTACATACCCTTGTACTGACCCTTGACGGGCTGCACGGTGAAGTCGACGCGCTGACCGTTCTGGGCGCAGTCGAAAGTGGTACGAGCCACGGCACCCTTCTCGTAGTCATAGCTCTCGCCATCGTCTTCCATGAGGGTGTAAGAAGACTTGCCCTTGGGGAACACCTTGACGGTGAGGGTATCGATGGGATATTCGCCCACGAAATTCATGTCGCGCTGCATGGGGATGATAGAGCCCTCACGCACGAAGAGCAGACCGGCACGACCTTCAGGGATATCGCGCTTCACGGTGCGTCCACCCTGTACGCGTTCACCATTCCAGAAGTCGGTCCATTCGCCCTTGGGCAGATAAACCTCATTGCTGAATATTCCTACGAGGAAGTTCTTGCCAAACATATACTGATAGCAAGCATCGTCGACATTGCGGTCGGCAGGGAACTCGAGCGGCATCGACCTTACAATAGGCATACCAGTCTGCGCACCCTCGATGGCGGCAGTGTAGATGTAAGGCAGCAGACGGTAGCGCAGCTGCACATAATACTTGTAGATAGCCTTGTCATGGGTAGAGAAGTAGAAGGGCTGCAGGAGCGAGTACCAACTGTTAATCTGTACCCAGGGGAGGAAGAGACCGAAGTGCAGACTCTGCATCTCCTGCTCCTTGGGCACTGACATCACGTCGCACGATGTGTTGAGGAAGCCGCTCATACCCAGGTTGAGCTGGTCGAAGAGCGCAGTCTTGCCGCCACCATTGTCGCCGCTGGTCGATGCTCCCCAGTGCTGGGTACCAGCCCATCCGGCGGTGTAGTGATGCCAGTTGCGTCGGCCGGTATGGTCGCGCATCATCACCTCCATCTGCTTGGGCAGCAGTATCTGGTTGAGGTTGTGCATCACCTTGTCAGTGTAACCGTTGTAGTAGTCGCGTGTGGGATGCTCATCGATAGTACGGGCGGGGTCCATCTTGAAGCCGCGCACACCATTGTCTACAAAGTTGCGCAGGTGGTCCATCCAGTGCTCCTTGCCGCTTTCGGGCTTGCCGGCAGCCTTTGCCAGCGCGTCCTCTTCGGCGATACTCAGGTCGTATTCCTCACAGAGCCAGAGGCCGAGCTTGAAGCCCATGTTCTTGAGGCGTCCGACGAGCAGGCGATGGTTTTCCTTCTTCGGGTATTTGCATGAGTCCCAGTAAGCCTCTGCCGAGAAGAGCTTGTAGTTCCACTTCTTCTTCGTAGAGAAGTCGTATCGCTTCTCCATCCACTGGGGTTCGAGCCAGAGCAGGTCGCAAGGCACCTCCATACGACGGAACTCGACGGCGTCGCGCAGGATGTCAAACTGGTTTTCGAGCATGTTGGGACCGAAGCAGAGACCGTAGGCCCACTTGGGCTGCAGGTAAGGACGGCCGGTGATGAGGGTGTAGGCGTCGATGATGGCGGGCATATCCTTGCCAAGCATCAGGTAGAAGTCGGCTTCGTCGGTGGTGTTGTAGACCGACATGATGTCCTTCTGGTGACGGCCGATGTCGAAGAAGTGCTTCAGTGTGGTGTTGTTGAAGACACCCCAGCCGTTGCTGCTGATGAGCATGGGCTGTGGTATCTCGGTGTGCTGGTATGTTGTCCACATACGCAGCAACTCTCCTCGGTGCTGGATGTGCTCGCGGCTGGTGCTGCCACCGCCGTAGAAGCGCTCTCCCTCACGCAGGGTGAAGTTGATGATGCTGCACTTCTTGTATTCGCCGGTCTCGGCAGTATCCTTGGCGGCAGCCGAGGTCTTGACGTCGCCGATAATACCATTGTTCTTTGCCACCTTCATGTCGGCAAACTTCACATTGATGTCTTTGCCCAGCGAGGCGAGCAGCGGGTCGGTGCCCTTGAGGTAGTTGACGCGGTCCACTATCTTCTTGCCCGACTTGTCGGCTACGCTGATAGAGCCGTCCTTCTTGTCGATGGTCAGGGAGTAGAGTCCGGTGGTGATAGTCATCACTCCACCCTTGTCGGTGGTATTGCAGTCGACGCGCTGCCAGTCTTTCTTCTGCACATTGTAGCGCAGCATGAGATTTTCGGCATACTTGTCACGAGGCGAGAAGCGTACGCGGAAGATGCCGTCCGTACATACCTGTACGTTCATGTGCATCTTGTTCTTCAGCTTTACCTCGTACTCGGTGGTGTTCTGCGCCATCATGGGGATGGCTGTCAGCAACAGCAGGAAGATAAACAGTTTTTTCATGATTTGTAGCATTGTGATTGTTTCTGCCACAAAGATACTGATAATTATCAAGATAGGCCGTATCGGAATGGACAAAAAAAAGGCGCAGAGCATTTTTTATGGTTTTTTGGGCCAACCTCTCGGTTTTTGCACAGGTCGACGGGAACGAAAAAAGGCTTGCCTCCTTAGCGGAGACAAGCCCAGAGACTACATTGGGTATGACGAAGGTTATAGGTCGTCGCCTGTGTACTGGCCCACGAAGAAGATGGCTCCCGTGGGGCGATGGGTAATCATGTAGATGAAGGGGCGGTCGGCGTGGAAGTTGACGAACCAGGGCTCCTGATCCTCCAGCGCGGTGGTGCGCACCATCACCGAGGTCACGGCGGCAGCCTTGGTGCCCTCTTCGCTCACCTCGATTTTGGCTTTCTGCAGCATGCCCGAGATGTAGATGGGCTGGGCGGTCATCTGGCTGAAGTCTGCCTGGCCGGGGGTAAACATGGTGGCAGCGCCGAGCTGTGCCATAGGCTCGTTGAGCCGGGTCTCGGTGGCTATGGTGAAGCGTGGCAGCTTCAGGTCTACCCTGCACTCTTCGGCAGCGCGCCAGATGCTGTCCATGACGCTGGCGTCGAGAGAGTTCATCACCTCGGTCACCGACTTGCCCTCATAGGGCAGCATTACGGTCATCGTGAAGTTGCCGTTGCCATAGGGCAGCACCACTGCACCATATCCCTGCATGCGTGCATAGTACATCCTGCCCTCTCGGTGCATCATCGGTGCCCGCTTGATGTCGCGGGTATAGCCGTGGAAAGGCTCTACGCGGGTGTCGGCTTTATCAAACTTGTCGGCCCAGGTACCGTTGAAGTAGATGGCATTCATCAGCACAGCCACATCATCGGCGCTGAGCTGGTCGATGATGCGCGGTATCATGCCGTGGGTCTGTCGCTGACACCAGCCGTTAAGATAGTCTACCGTCGAAGCCTTGCCAAAGTCGCGGCTGGTCACCTCGGCGTCGTAGAAGTTCTTCATCTTGGTCACATAGTCGGGGTTGAGACTCGCCTGCCGGTCTACGGCGATGCAGTTGGCCACATTGATGCGGGTCTGGCTGTCCAGACGCGACGCCTTGTCAATGAGAGACTTGCAGACCTCGTTGAGCGCATCCATCTGACTGTCGTCTACGCCGAGGGTCTTCATGATTTCGGCACGGGTAGTGCCGTTGGCGCCGTTGGCGAGCATCGCCATGAGATACGACACGCTGATGGGCGAAACCACCTTGGAGTCCATGCCCGCCTGGGTACGCATCAGGTCGAACGCCATGCCGTTGATGCTCCGCAGAGCCGACTGCTGGGCGTCGGAGAGTACGAGATACTCGCTGTCGAGTTTTTCTATTTCCACGATCTTACTTGCGTTCATGTCTGCGTCTTTGGCAGCGGGCTGCTTGCTGGTGGCACACGAGCCGAGGCCGGTCATCACCATGACGGCGGCGGCTATTACATTGGTTGTCTTGTTCATCTTTGTTCGTTTTATTATATATATAATGTATAAGGTGACGAAAGATTGCATGGCGGCGACGATTTTCCCGCTTTTTTCAGTTTTTTTCACGCTTGTTATGTCCTATTTTGGCTTTTCATACGTTATTAGTGTGAAAGGATATGACTACTGAAGACTTCTATCATACGATCATACCGCTGCGCGACGACCTGTTGCGATACGCCGTCAGTCTGACGGCCAGCAGCGACGACGCCGACGACCTGGCCCAGGAGACCCTGCTGCGGCTCTGGGACATGCGCGAGCGTCTCGATGCCGGCGACAACCTCAGGGCGATGGCCGTGACCATGCTGCGCAACAGGTTCTACGACCAGCAGCGCCACGCCAGCCACAGCCGACGGCTCTCTACCGCTGACGACATGGGGCACGAAGACCTGCGGGTCGAGGCGCGCGACCAGATAGGTCTGGTGAGCGACATCATCGACCACCTGCCGCCTCTGCAGCAGCGACTCTTCCGTATGAAGGAGATTGAAGGCTACACCGCCGACGAGATTATGCGCATCACGGGATGCTCGGCAGCCACTCTGCGCAAGAACCTCTCTCGGGCACGTATCGCCATCCGCACCCAGTTTATCCATATCACACGACAAGGAGGTAACAATATATGAACAATCATCAAGACATAACCCGGCTGATAGACCGCTACATGGCAGGCGCCACCACCAACGACGAGGAAGCCCGTCTGCGAGCCTACTTCGCCACAGCCGGCGACATCCCCGCCGAATGGGCGATATACAAGGCGCTCTTCGGCTACGTCGATGGCCAACGGATGGAGGCAGCCCACTCTCTCTCGACTGCCCCCACCGCGCCCCGACACACCGCCCGGCGCCCGGCGCCGATGGTGCGCCGCCTGTGGATAGGGGCAGCAGCGGCGGCAGCCGTAGTGGCGGTGGCAGTGATGGTATGGCCACGCCCCAGCGCCTCTAACTATGCCGTCATCGACGGCAAGGTATGCACCGACCGCAGCGAGGTGAGAGCCGAGGCACTCAGCGCCCTGCAGACCATACAGCTCGAGGACGACGACGATGCCTTTGCGGCTCTCGGCATGATGGAAAGACAATAGAGAACAAACAATACGACTATGGCACAATATCACATAACGACTACAGCCCGGCGCACCCTCATGGCGGTGGCGCTTGCGCTGATGATGCACCTCGCAGCCATCGCCCAGACGGGGCTGAGCGTCAACGAGGTCTTTACGAGGTACGGCCACGCCAAGGGATGCAAGATGGTATCCATGCGCAACGCCACCCTCAAGGGCTACAAGCTCAACATATACAAGAGTCTGGTGTACAAGCACCTTGCCGACGACGTGGCGCCCTATCTGCAGGCCGACCGCAAGCGCGCCAGGAAGATACGCGAGGTGGTCGAAGACGGACTCGTCACCGGCGGATACTACATGATGCAGCCCACAGCCGAAGGTCTGAACCGCTACATACTCTTCAGCAACGGCGCAGGGCAGCGCGGCACGGTCATCTACATCGAGGGGCGCCTCTCGCCCGACGATATCATGACGCTGTGCTACTCCAGAAGAAAATAAGACATAAATACACACGACAATGAATATCAAGCACATCATCGCGGCAGTGGCGCTCATGGCTATGCCTCACTATGCCGCAGCACAACAGAAAGACACCACCATCGTGGTGGGCAACAGACAAATCGTAGTAAGCGGCACCGAGGCCAACACCACCGTCACCGTCTACGGCAAAGACCAGAAGGAGATGAAGAAGGTGTCGGAGACCCGCTTTGTCGACGGCCAGGACATCGAGCAGGTCTACGTGACCTCGCCGTTTATCCCCTCGTCGCTGGGCAAGAAGAAGGGGCGCATCGTCAACAACTACCCGTGGCTCTACTTCGGCTACAATCTCCTGGGCAGCAGCGCCATGTCGCTGAGCAGTGGCGACAATCTGCCCACACGCGACGCCAAGTCGTGGGAATGGGGCATCACGCTCACCAGCGTGGGCTTCCGCGTGCACCAGAACCTGGCTTTGACCTCGTCGCTGTCAGTGGGACAAGTCTTCAACCACCTCAAGGGCAACACCGTGCTTGCCACCAGCGACGGCAAGACCTCGTTTGCCACCCGCCCCGATGACGAAAACGTGGAGAAGAGTTATCTCATGTACGACTTTGTGCGGTTGCCCATGATGCTGGAATGGCAGAAGCGGCTCGGTCTTAATGCCTTCGTGGCCGTGGGACCATCGCTCGAACTGCGCTGGCACGAGCGGTCGCGCTATGTGGTCAATGGCGACAAGCGCACATCGGCTTCAGACATCAATCTCAATCCCGTGGGACTGAGCCTCGACCTGCGCGCCGGCTACGGAGCCATAGTCGTCTACACCCGCACGGCGCTCACCCCGCTGCTCAAGACCGCCAACGCCCCCAAGTGCTATCCCGTGTCGATAGGAATGGGCATCCGTTTCTGACGCGGGCACGAAGCCAAGGCCAGTGTGGGCCACAGCGCTCGCCGTCACCACATTTGGCGACACCGGAGGCATCGTCGGCGGCTCGTAACGGAAGTCACGAGACCACGTATCAATAGGCACGAAGCCACGTAACAATAGGCACGAGGGCTCGTATCAATAGGCACGAGCCGACGATGATAATCAGCAGAGTGCTGGAGATGGTCAGAAAATTGCTGGAGGTCATCAGCAGAGTGCTGGAGATGGTCAGAAAATTGCCGGAGGTCATCAGCAGAGTGCTGGAGTAATCCATATTGAACAATACGCATACCGCAACAGAAAGACCGACGGTCGGCAGCCCTGTATATAGGGTCGCCGGCCGTCGGTCTTGATCCGATAGAGAGGCGGAGTCAATCCACCTTGCTGAATTCGTCTTTGCCTACACCGCAGAGAGGGCAGAGCCAGTCTTCGGGCAGGTCTTCAAATGCTGTACCTGGTTCGATGCCATTGTCGGGATCGCCTACGGCGGGGGCGTAGATGTATCCGCAGACATCACATACATACTTGTCCATATTCATTATAGTTTTAAGGGTTCTGACCGGAACCATTTCCGGCCAGTCTTGGGGTTATTTCTCTCTGTTGTCGGTGGGGACGACAAGGGGGTTGATGATTTTGACCGACTCCTTGGCGATGACGGTGGGCGCCATGAATATGCGCGACTGCAACTGCTTCCCCTCGTTGATGCAGTTGATCATCATCTTGACGGCAGCCAGCGCCATGTGCTCAGTGGGCTGTGCCACGCGCGTGATGGGCGGGTTCATGTAGTCGAGGAAGACGCTGTCGTCGAAGGAGATTACCGAGATGTCGTTGGGGATGTCCATGTTCTGCTCGCGGAGCGCCTTGATGGTGCCCAACAGGATATTGGTGCTCATGGCAAAGATGGCTGTGGGCACGCGGGGACCTATGAGCGCCACCTTGGTCTCGGTATATCCGTTCTGGATGGAAAACTCGTTGCCCAGCATCTGCAGGCGCACGGGCTGTCCGAAGTCTATCACCGCCTTGCGACATCCCTTGACTCTCTCCTGGGTAGTCACGGCTGTCTCTGGACCGCGTATGCAGAGGATGTCACGGTGGCCGGCGTTGAGGAGCGTCATCATGGCGTCGTAGGCACCCTTGTAGTTGTTGGTCGAGACATAGGGCAGGAAGGAGTCTCTGAAATATCGGTCGATGAGGATTACGGGTATGTTCTTGCTGATGATTTCGAGCAGGTCGGGCGTCTCGGAGCATGGGGCGATGATGATGCCGTTGACCTCGTACTCTACCATCGCCGAGATGCACTTCTTCTCGATGTTGGCGTCTTCCTGGGTGTCAAAGAGCATGACGCTATAGTTGTTCTTCTTGGCCTCGATGGTGATGGTCGACACCAGTTGGGCAAAGAAGAGATTGCTGAGAAACGGTACGGCAATTCCGAGCGTTCGGCCCTCGGACTTGCGCAAAAATTGCGCAACGAGATTTGGCCGATAATTGAGCTCCTTGGCAGCCTGAATTATCTGCTGGCACGTCTCGTCATTGATGCGGAATTCCTTGCCTTTTCCGTTGAGTACCCGAGAAATAGTGGTTTTCGAGTATCCGGTTATCCGGGACAGGTCTTCCAATGTTTCTTTTTTCATGAGCCTTATAGACGTTGTGGTTTTGACTGCCCAAAGATACGCTTTTTTTGCCTCTTGCGAAAAAATAGCCATAATTATTTTGCGCTTGGTTAATTTTTTTTTACTTTAGCACTGTCAATTTGCAAATTATAACCAGGTTTACCATGATAATGAAAGAAAACAAAAAAATTCTCGTCGTGGGCAGTGCCAACACGGACTTAGTGATTTCAGCCGACCACTTCCCACTACCTGGCGAGACTATGTTTGGCCATGGATTTATGACCAATCATGGCGGTAAAGGTGCCAACCAGGCTGTAGCCGCAGCCCGCTTGGGTGGAGACACCGCATTTATAGGTAAGGTGGGCGACGACCAGTTTGGCAACTCCACCATTGACATGCTGCGAGGCGAGGGCATCGACGTATCGGCACTCAAGGTGACTGCCGAGGCACCCTCGGGAGTGGCCATCATCACCACCATCGACTCAGGTGAAAACAACATTGTGCTCGACTCGGGCGCCAATGCCTGTCTGACCGCTGCTGATGTGCGCGAGGCCGAGGCGCTGTTTGCCGATGCCAGCATCGTGCTGATGCAGCTGGAGACCCCTGTCGAGGCGCTCGTCGAGGCTGCCGCGCTGGGCAAGAAGGCGGGAGCCTATGTGGTGCTCAATCCGGCTCCGGCTCCCAAGGAACCGCTGCCCGAGGCTCTGCTGAAGAATGTGGACCTGCTCATCCCCAACGAGACCGAAGCCTCTTACATCGCGGGCATCGAGGTCAAGGGCGAAGATGACATCCCCGCCGCTATGGACGAGATACAGAAGCTGGGCGTCAAGGACGTCATCATCACCGTGGGCAGCAAGGGCGTGTGTGCCCGTCTCGACGGCGAGCTCATCCGTGTGCCTGCCTTCAAGGTGAAGGCTGTCGACACCACCGCTGCCGGCGACACCTTCTGTGGTGCGCTCTGTGTGGCTCTGTCGCAGGGTAAGTCGCTGCCCGATGCCATCCTCTTCGGCAACAAGGCCGCATCCATCTCTGTGACCCGTCGTGGCGCCCAGATGTCTATGCCTCATCTCGACGAAGTGGAACTCTAATCAGTCAATCGCGCAATTATTAACAATCTAAATCTTATACAAATATGTTTATAGTAAGCAGTTATGCAGTAGCCCTGGTGCTCTGCGTCGTTACGATGCTCTGTTGGGGCTCGTGGGGTAACACCCAGAAACTTGCCGGCAAGACCTGGCGTTACGAACTCTTCTACTGGGACTATGTCATCGGTATTCTGCTCTTCTCTCTCCTTATCGGCTTCACTCTGGGTAGCTTTGGTGAGGGTGGCCGCAGCTTTGTCGACGACCTGAAGCAGGTATCTTCGGCCAGCGTGCTCTCTGCCGTTGCCGGTGGTATCATCTTCAACCTGTCCAATATCCTTCTCTCGGCTTCTACCTCGCTTGCCGGCCTGTCTATCGCCTTCCCCGTGGGTTGCGGTCTGGCTCTGGTGCTGGGTGTAGTCAACAACTACCTCTTCGTAGGTGGTGACCAGGGCGACCCCGTGCTCATCTTCTCGGGTGTGGCTCTCGTTATGGTAGCCCTGATACTCAACGGCGTAGCTGCTGCCAAGAAGGGCAACGGCGAAGCAACCAAGGAGACTGGCAATGCGGCTTCGACAGCCAAGAAGGGCGTGGTGCTCGCCATCATCGCCGGCGTGCTGATGTCTACCTTCTATGCACTCGTGGCTCGCGCTATGGACGTGACCAACTTTGAGAACCCCGCCGAGGGTCTGGCTACTCCCTATACCGCGTTTTTCCTCTTCGCAGTGGGTATCTTTGTGAGCAACTTCCTCTTCAACACCATCGTGATGAAGAAGCCTTTCGAGGGCGAGCCTGTAGGTTATGACACCTACTTCAAGGGCAAGCTGTCGACCCACATGGTAGGTGTGCTCGGCGGTTGCGTTTGGGGCCTGGGTACTGTGCTCAGCTATATCGCCAGTGGCAAGATAGGTGCCTCTATCTCTTACGCTCTCGGCCAGGGCGCTCCTATGATTGCCGCTCTCTGGGGCGTATTTATCTGGAAGGAGTTCAAGGGCAGCAAGAGCATCGTCAACATCCTGCTCTCTCTCATGTTCGTGCTCTTCATCGTGGGTCTGGGCATGATAGCCGTAGCCAAGTCATAAACTAAACACATTAATATATAACGCATGAAAACAATGAAAGTCTGCACCCTCGCATTTGCGTCGCTTCTCGCTGTCGCAGCATCGGCAAAGACCGTAACCATGACCCGTGCCACCCTGCAGGACAAAATCAAGGGTGGCTGGGCAGGACAGACCATAGGCTGCGCCTTTGGTGGTCCGACAGAGTTCAAGTACAACGGAAAGATAATCCCCGACGAGACCAAGATAGTATGGGACGACACCCGGGTGAAACACTACTTCGACACGTTCCCCGGTCTGTATGACGACATCTACATGGACCTCACCTTCGTAGAGGTATTTGAGAAGAAGGGGCTGGACGCTCCCATCAGCGAGTTTGCCCACGCCTTCGCCAATGCCAAATACCCCTTGTGGCACGCCAACCAGAGCGCCCGCTACAATATCCTGCAGGGTATGGAGTCTCCCGCCTCGGGCCACTGGAAGAACAATCCTCATGCCGACGACATCGACTTCCAGATTGAGGCCGACTATGCCGGCCTGATGGCTCCCGGTATGCCCCAGGCAGCCGCACACTACAGCGACGCCATCGGCCACATGATGTGCTATGGTGACGGCTGGTACGGCGGTGTCTATGTAGCTACCATGTACTCGCTGGCGTTTCTCTCCAACGATGTCAACTACATCGTGACCGAAGCCCTCAAGTCTATCCCCGAGCAGTCTACCTTCTACCAGTGCCAGGCCGACGTCATCGCCGGTTTCAAGGCTGGCAAGGACTGGAAGACCCTCTGGCACGAGATGCAGAAGAAGTGGGGAACCACCGATCTCTGCCCCGACGGTGTCAAGGCCGCCTTCAACATCGACGCCAAGATCAACTGCGCCTATGTCATCATGGGTCTGCTCTATGGCGGCGGTGACTATACCAAGACTATGGAAGTGTCGACACGCTGCGGACAGGACTCAGACTGCAACCCCTCGACCGCAGGCGGCATCCTGGGCACCATGCTGGGCTACAGCAACATCCCCGACTACTGGAAAAACTCTCTCAAGTCTGTAGAGGACATCCCCTTCATCTACACCGACATCTCACTGAACAAGGTGTATGAGCTGGGCATGAAGCACGCGCTCCAGGTGATAGCCAAGAATGGCGGCAAGGTGACAGCCAAAGCTGTGAAGATCAAGGCACAGCCCATCAAGACCGTACGCTTGGAGCAGTCGTTTGAGGGCATGGAGTTTGTACGCAAGATAGGACTCGGCAACAAGGGCATCGACAAGGTAGGCGCCATCAAGTTCAACGGCTGTGGCATCGTCATCCGCGGTCATCTGCGCACCAAGGACCCCAACTACGTGGGCGAGGTGGAGATAACCATCGACGGCAAGAAGATGCCTATCGTCAAGCTGCCTGGCAACAACCACGCACGCTCTAACGACCTCTACTGGAACTTTGACCTTGAGGACGGCGACCACGTGCTCACCATGAAGCGTCTCAACCCCGAAGACAACGTGGAGAGCAATGTATACAGCTATCTCACTTTCAAGAAGAAGGCTAAGTAGTTTTTATCTTAATATTTCCCAAAGACGGGGTGTGATGCTCTATCCTGATGAGAGGGGCGTTACATTCCGTCTTTTCATTTCAGACGACATCCTTAATAGCACCAATTATGACAAACAGAATGAGAATAGCGCTCATCGCCCTGATGACGGCTGTGGCCGTGGGGGCAGGGGCCAAGACCGTGACGCTGAGCCGCTCGGCCCTGACAGACAAAATCAGGGGCGGATGGGCAGGCAAGACCATCGGCGTAGCCTATGGCGGACCCACAGAGTTCAAATATCCCGGCCGCATGATTCCCGACTCGGTGGCCATAGCCTGGAACGACACCCTGGTGCGCCACTACTTCGACACGTTCCCCGGACTGTATGACGACATCTACATGGACCTGACCTTTGTGGAGGTCTATGAACGGCTGGGGCTCAACGCACCCACCTCGGCGTTTGCCCATGCCTTCGCCCATGCGGGCTATCCCCTCTGGGCTGCCAACCAGGGCGCACGCTACAACATCCTGCAGGGTATGGAGCCTCCGGCTACGGGCTACTGGAAGAACAATCCCCATGCCGACGACATAGACTTCCAGATCGAGGCCGACTATGCCGGACTGATGGCGCCGGGCATGCCCCAGGCTGCCGCCTACTACACCGACAGCATAGGGCACATCATGAGCTACGGCGACGGATGGTATGGCGGCGTGTATGTGGCAACGATGTTCTCGCTGGCATTCATCTCCAACGATGTAGACTACATCGTGACCGAGGCGCTCAAGGCCATCCCCGAACAATCGTACTACCACAAGTTCATGAGCGACGTGATAAAACTCTGCAGGACCAACGCCGACTGGCGCGACACATGGCGCGAGATAGAAAACACGTATGGCCGCCACAAGGCTTGCCCCGACAACTTCAGGGGCAAGGCCAGCATAGACGCCACCGTAAACAGCGCATACGTCATCATGGGTCTGCTCTACGGCAAGGGCGACTTCGGGCGCACTATCGACATATCTACCCGCTGCGGACAGGACT
The DNA here is from genome assembly GCF_002251285.1 of Prevotella sp. P5-64. Classification (NCBI taxonomy): domain Bacteria; kingdom Pseudomonadati; phylum Bacteroidota; class Bacteroidia; order Bacteroidales; family Prevotellaceae; genus Prevotella; species Prevotella sp. P5-64. The sequence goes on along the minus strand of NZ_NPJK01000010.1, from coordinate 41,551 downwards.
CTGACTGCAACCCATCGACCGCCGGCGGCATCCTGGGTACCATGCTGGGCTACAGCAATATCCCCGACAACTGGAAACGCTGCATAGACCTCGTCGAAGACCGTCCGTTCGAGTACACCGACATCTCGCTGCGACGCGCCACCGAACTCTCGACCCGCCATGCGCTAAAGGTGATAGCCCTCAACGGGGGCAAAACGACCGCCAAGACGGTGAAGATAAAGACCCAAGGGGTGAAGCCCGTGCGCCTGGAGCAATCGTTTGAGGGCATGCAGGCCGTGGGCAAGCGCGGACTGGGCAACAAGCCCATCGACCGTGTGGGCGCCATACGCTTCAACGGCAACGGCGTGGTGGTGCGTGGCGAACTCACTGCCGACGACCAGGACTATGTGGGTCTGGTCGAAGTGACGCTCGACGGCAAGGTAGTGAAGACCGTCAAGATGCCTGCCTCGAAGCACAGTCGTGCCAACGAAATCTACTGCAACTTTGACCTCGAGGACGGCGACCACACCATCACGCTGCGCCGCGTAAACCCGCAAGACAACGTGAAAAGCCGCGTCTACGGCATCGTGGTCTACAAGAAGAAATAGGCCGCCTGCGGCATCGGTCGCAATGCCCGATGCCGCAGGGCGGCTCTTGTGGCCCGCAGCCATAAACAGCAGCTGGTCAGTAGGCCGAAAAGAGCAACTGTGCAGAATGATAAATCGCCCGCCGATGGCGGACGATTTACAAACAGCGGACTATAAGGAGGCGCTGCCATTCTGCTCTTCTGGATAGACCACAAACAGCACTGGCAAACAAACAAAAGCTACGCCCTGAATGGGGAAAGGCAGTGACAGAGACTGCTCTCTTCCCATTCAGGGCGTAATCTATGGTGGACTATACGGCGAGGGGCGACGGGGATGGCGCGGCTCTCGCCGTAGGGGGCGCGACGGCGCAAGGAGGGAGGATTAGTCCTCCATCAGCTTGCGATAGCGGCCCTTCTTGATTTCCTCGTTGCCGAGACGGCGTGCCTTGTTGATCTCGTAATCGGAGTAGCTGCCCTCGAAGTAGAACACTTCGCCATTGCCCTCGAAAGCGAGGATGTGGGTACAGATACGGTCGAGGAACCAGCGGTCGTGGCTGATGACCACGGCGCAACCGGCGAAACTCTCGAGACCTTCCTCGAGGGCACGCAGGGTGTTGACATCGATGTCATTGGTAGGCTCGTCGAGGAGCAGCACGTTGCCCTCCTGCTTGAGCGCCATAGCGAGCTGCAGACGGTTGCGCTCACCGCCGGAGAGGGTTCCGCAGAGCTTGCTCTGGTCGGTTCCGGAGAAGTTGAAGCGCGAGATATAGGCACGGGCGTTGACATCGCGGCCTCCCATGCGGATGGTCTCGTTGCCCTGGGCTATGGTGTCGTATACGCTCTTGCTGGGGTCGATGTCCTTGTGCTGCTGGTCTACATAGGCGAGCTTGACGGTCTCGCCCACCTCAAAGGTACCGCTGTCGACCTGCTCCAGTCCCATGATGAGACGGAAGAGGGTGGTCTTACCGGCGCCGTTGGGGCCGATGACGCCCACGATGCCGTTAGGAGGCAGCATGAAGTTGAGGTCGGAGAAGAGCACCTTGTCGCCAAAGGCCTTGCTGACATGCTGTGCCTCGATGACCTTGTTGCCGAGGCGGGGTCCGTTGGGGATGAAGATTTCGAGTTTCTCCTCGCGCTCCTTCTGCTCTTCGCCCAGCATCTGCTCGTAGGCGTTGAGACGGGCCTTACCCTTGGCCTGACGCGCCTTGGGAGCCATGTGTGCCCATTCGAGCTCGCGCTCGAGAGCCTTGCGTCGCTTGGAGGCCTGCTTCTCTTCCTGCATCATACGCTTGGTCTTCTGGTCGAGCCATGAAGAGTAGTTGCCGTGCCATGGGATGCCCTCGCCACGGTCGAGCTCGAGTATCCACTCGCTCACGTCGTCGAGGAAGTAGCGGTCGTGGGTCACGGCGATGACTGTGCCTTCATACTGCTGCAGATGCTGCTCGAGCCAGTCGATGCTCTCGGCGTCGAGGTGGTTGGTGGGCTCGTCGAGGAGCAGCACATCGGGTTTCTGAAGGAGCAGGCGGCAGAGAGCCACGCGGCGGCGCTCACCACCAGAGAGGTTGGTGACGGGCAGGTCGCCAGCCGGACAGCGCAGGGCAGCCATGGCGCGGTCGAGCTTGGAGTCCATATTCCACGCGTCGGTGGCGTCGATGATGTCCTGGACCTCGGCCTGGCGCTGCATGAGTTTGTCCATCTTGTCGGCGTCGCTGTAGTACTCCTCTTCGCCAAACTTGCGGTTGATTTCTTCGTATTCGGCGAGCGCGTCATAGACCTGCTGCACGCCTTCCATCACGTTTTGCTTGACGGTCTTGCTCTCGTTGAGTGGTGGGTCCTGTGGCAGATAGCCCACGCTGTAGCCGGGGCTCCATACCACCTCGCCCTGTGTGGGCTGTTCCAGTCCGGCGATAATCTTCATCAGGGTAGATTTACCGGCGCCATTCAGACCGATGATACCTATCTTGGCACCATAGAAGAATGAAAGGTAAATGTCCTTGAGGATTTGCTTTCGGTTTTGTGGGATAATCTTGGATACTCCCACCATAGAGAAAATAATCTTCTTGTCGTCAACTGTTGCCATAGTTGTATTAAAAAACTTGTATTGGGTTATTGTTATTTCAGGAATGTGGCCACGCGCAGCACGGGGATGCCGAAGTTGAAGTTGTCGCTGCCATTGGTGCCGGCGAAATTGACGGCTACCACGCGGCCGTGGTCATCGACAACGGGCGAGCCGCTGGAACCCTGCATGGCGGGGATGCTGTACATCACGCGGTTGCCATCGGGCTGCTGGGTGACGGTGCCGCTGGTAAACTGGGCACTGATGCCGCTGGTGGTCTGGGCAAGGGTCACACCATGGTTGTAGCCTATCATGTAGAGGGGTTGGTTGATTTCGAGCTTGTCGCCCACCTTGATGTTGGTCTCGTCGATGGTGAAAATGTACTTCCCATCGGGGGTGACGCCGCGGTCGAGCTGGAGCAGAGCGAGGTCGGAGTTGGCGTCTTGGGAGACGCGCTTCAGGGTGCAGGGCGTCTTCATGAAGTCGTCCCACGAAGCCACGCTGCTGCCATCATAGGCAATGCCGAACTGGGAGTGGAGCTTGACATCGAAGTTGTAGTTCAGGATATTCTCCTGGAGCTGCTGCTTGATTTCCTGTGCCTGCCGGTACTGCTCCTTGAGGCTCTCGAGCTCGGAGTTGATGGTGAAATACTCTTCCTGGCTCATGCTGGTGTAGCTGTTGCCGTCGTAGTCGGTGTAGACCTTGTCCTGGGCGTAGGCCTGGAGCGCCTGGTAACGCTGGTTCATCGAGTCTTGAAGCACCTCGATATACTGGGCATAGCCCATGATGATGGCGTTCATGTTCTTGCGCACAGTGGCCTTGTCGACCTCGGGCGCCACCACGTGGCGGTTGGTCAGGATGCTGCCCTTGTTGTCGATGAAGAACCCGGTGCCGTTGAGCACGCCGGCGTTCTGCCTTATCTCGCTGAGGTCGGCGGTGAGGTTGCTGAAATCGCCATCCTCGTCGAGGCCAGAGAAGTAGAAATGGGTGTCGTTGAGCGTAATCTCGTAGTAGAACTTATTGCAGATGAGCACTACGCCCGACTTCTGCTCGCTGAAGATTTGCTGGGGCGTCTTCTTGCATCCCGTGACGAGGCACATCATGCCTATCAACGCAATCAGATAGTGGTAGTATTTCATATTGTCGTATGGTTGTTGTCGTATTTGGGCTTTATGGCTTGACCGTCGCTGTCGCCGTGGAGGTAATGATATCCATAGGAAACGGCTAAACCTATTCAAAATTAGTCAAAAAAAACGATGTAATGGCTATGAATGGTCTAAAAAATGCGTTTTTGCCGCAAAAATAATCTTTCTCCATACTTTTGGACCCACAGGGGCTGTCGCGCCACCGATGTGACTGCACACGGAGGCAGCGCAGAGCGTCGCCAAGGACATGGGAGGGGGCTAAAGGCATCAGCAAAAGTCCCCTACTCCACCTTTATATATATACGCGTGCGTGCGCGAGGGGGCGGCGGAAGGTGGCTGAGCCGCATCTGCGACCTGCGGGAGGCGGGCGGGGCATGGCGGCGGACAAAGAAAAAGCCGCAACACCTGTTGGCAAGTGTTGCGGCTCGTATAGAGATTGGTGATTATGCTTTATTCAGGGTCTGCTTCAATGCGGCGGTCACGAATCTTGCGTCCCAGTGTGAGGTAAGCGATAGGTGATGCGATGAAGATAGACGACAGAGTTCCGAATACAACACCCAGAGTCATGGCGAAGGCGAAGGGCTGGATGCTCTTACCGCCGAGGAACAGAATACACAGCAACACAATCAGTGTAGAAACAGAGGTGTTGATGGTACGGGCCAGAGTCTGGTTGATAGAGTTGTTGAACAGTATCTGGTAGTCCTGCTTGGGGTGCAGCTTCAGGTTCTCACGGATACGGTCGAATACTACCACCTTATCGTTGATAGAGTAACCGATAACCGTAAGCACAGCACCGATGAAGGTCTGGTCGACCTCGAGCGAGAAGGGCAGCATCCCCTTGAGCACAGAGAACAGGCCGATAACGGTGAGGGCGTCGAACGCCAGCGCAACGGTAGAACCTACAGAGAAGGCGAGGTTGCGGAAGCGGAGCAGGATGTAGAGGAAGATAGCGACAAGGGCGATACCCACGCTGATGAAAGCGCCATTGGTAACATCCTTGGCTACCGAAGGACCTACCTTAGAAGAACTGATGATAGAACCACCCTGACGGATGTCGGGGTTCTTGAAGTCCTTGACAGAAGTCTGGCTTACCAGACCGTTAGCCTTCAGTGTCTTGTAGAGCATGGTCTCAGCCTCGTCGTCCACGGTGGGGCTGTTAGACTCTATCTTATAGTTGGTAGAGATACGGATAGTCTTGTTGTCGGTACCCAGAGAGAGGGCGCTGTTGGTGCAGCCAGGGAAGGCCTGGTCGAGGATTTCGCGAACCTGCTCGGGCTCGATAGACTTCTCAAACTGTACCACGTAGTTGCGACCACCGGTGAAGTCGATGCTCTTGTCGAGACCGCGTACACCAAGGCTGGCACCAAAGATTACCACTGCTGCACCTGCGATGATGAAGGTGAGCTTGTACATAGACATGAACTTGAAGTTGGTGCCCTGTACGAGGTTCTTGGAGATAGGAGTCCAGAACTTGAGGCTTGTCCACTTGTCGTGGTTGAGCTGACGCTCGTAAACCAGACGTGTCAGGAAGACAGCGGTGAAGAACGAGCAGAAGATACCGATAATCCATGTGGTGGCGAAGCCCTGGATAGGACCTGTACCGAAGGCCAGCAGGATGACACCGGTAATCAATGAAGTCAAGTTAGAGTCGAAGATAGCGCTGAAGGCGTTGCTGTAACCTGCCTTGATGGCTTCCTTCATCATCTTGCCGGCGCGCAGCTCTTCCTTGATACGCTCATAGATGAGCACGTTGGCGTCGACGGCAGTACCCAGTGACAATACCATACCGGCGATACCACTCATGGTGAGCGCAGCCTGGAACGAGGTAAGGATACCGAGGGTGAAGAATACGTTGATGACCAGCGCGCAGTTGGCAATCATACCGGGGATGAAGTTGTACATCATCACCATGTAGACAATCAGCAGCACGAAGGCGATTACGAATGAGATGATACCCTGCTGGATAGACTGGGCACCCAGTGTAGGACCTACCACCTCTTCCTGCACGATGCGGGCGGGAGCGGGCATACGACCAGACTTCAGTGTATTGGCCAAGTCCTTGGTCATCTCTACGGTGAAGTTACCTGAGATTGAAGACTGGCCACCGTCGATTTCAGAGTTTACGCGGGGAGCTGAATAGACGGCGTTGTCAAGCACGATGGCAATGGCCTTGCCTACGTTGGCCTTGGTGAGCGCTGCCCAACGGCGTGCGCCTTCGGGGTTCATCTTCATGCTCACCTCGGGAGCACCGGTCATGTGGTTGAACTCGTCGCTGGCGTCGGTTACCACGTCACCCTCGAGAGGAGCGCGACCACTGGTAGATGTCACCTTGATGGCGTGGAGCTCAAATACGTTCTTCACCTGCTCGCCGTACATGTCTGTAGGAGTAGCACTCCACAGCAGTTTCACGTCTGAGGGAAGTATCTGCTTGGCTGCAGCAGAGTAGATAATCTTGTCGATGGCTGCGGTATCGCGCACGCTGGCAAAACCAACAAGGCTCAGCTGGCCGTTGCCAGTAGTCTGAAGCATGGCGGTGAGGGGGTGCTGCTTCTTGAGAGCCTCAACCTGTGCCTCGTCGTTGAGCTTGGCAGGCTTCTTGGCGTCGTTGTCCTTGAGCTGGAACTTGGGTTTGTCGGCAGCAGCCTTGGCAGCAGCGTTGTCGGCAGCGGCCTTCTTTTCCTTCACAGCGGTGGTATCGGCGCCATTGTTGGCCAGGTGCTGGTCTATCTGGATGAGGTAGGGCACAATCTCGTCAGAGTTGTAAGTCTCCCAGAACTCCAGGTTGGCGCTACCCTGCAACAGCTTGCGCATACGCTCGGGCTCCTTCACACCAGGCATTTCCACCATGATGCGGCCAGCCTGACCTTCCAGCTTCTGGATGTTGGGCTGTACTACGCCGAACTTATCGATACGGTTGCGCACTACGTTGAATGAGTTGTCGATAGCCAACTGCACCTCGCTGCGCAGTACCTTCTCTACCTCTGAGTCGCTGCTCTGCGGACTTACTTTGCCCTGGAGCTGCTGTGTAGCGAAGATCTCGGCCAGATGATGACCGGGGGCGTTCTTGTGATAAGCCTTGATGAAGAGAGTGATGAAGTCTGACTGACTGGTCTCTTCCTCTGTCCGAGCTTCCTTCATTGACTTGGTGTAGGCTGCGTCTGTCTTGTGGTCAGCCAGGTTGTCTACCACGTCAGGTACTGAAATCTCGAGGATTACGTTCATACCTCCCTTCAAGTCAAGACCAAGGCCAATCTGAGTCTCGAGGCACTTCTGGTAAGAGTAGATGCCGAGGTACTTGACAGAGTCCTTGTAATCTTGCTGGGCAATTGGGTCGTCGAGCTTTGCTGCCTGTGCGTCATAGTAGCGTGTAGCTCCTGAGAATGACAGGTAGAAAATGCTGGCAAGTGTCAGCATGACGGCCGTAAAAATTACGATTCCTTTGTTTTGCATTTTTATTTGATTTTTAAATTGTAATCTTGTTCTTCTGGTCTCCACGGCGTTAGCCGATAGCCCCACTCATCCTTGCTGCACCTAAGCGCAGCCTATCACCTTGCAAAGATAGTTATTTTTTTTACATTATTAAAGAGAATAAACGACTTTTTATATAAAAAGGTGGGATAAAGGCTTGTTCCCGTTGACGCTGTTGGTTTTTCAGTGGTTTTCGGGGTTATTTCCGCCCTTTTTCTTCAGCCATCCCATGATGGGATAATGGTCGCTGGCCTTGATGCTGCGGTCTACGGTGCAACCGTATGGCTCCCAGTCGTCAGAGCAGAAGATGTTGTCTATCCTCACGTAAAATCCCGAGAGATGGTAGCTGATGCCAGGGCCGTTGCCCGACGCCACATAGCAGTCGGTGAGCTCCTTGTCTATCGTGTGGTGGGCATAGGAGAGCGGACTGTCGTTGAAGTCGCCCATGCAGATGATGCTCTGATAGGCGTGCTTGCGGATATAGCGCGCCACAGCCTGTGCCTGCGGAGCGCGCGTACGTGCCGACTCGCCCAGCTGGTCTATCAGTCGTTTGGATTCGGTCTTGACGGTGTGGCTTTCCAGATTGCCCTTGAGCATGTCCTTGAAGTTCTCGCGCTCTTCCAGCGTGAGCCCCGTCGTTTCCAGGTGGTTGCAGATAACCACCACGTCGTCGCCATCGATGTCAAGTAGGAAGGCGCCCGAGAGATTGCCCACCGAGGGATAGTCGATGATCTCCTTGTGGCGTATAGGGAAGCGGCTCAGTATGGCCAGCCCACCCTTGTCCTTGCGCTGCAGGGTGTCGTGATAGGCATACTTGGTGTAGAGCAGCGAGTCTATCTGCGCCTGCACTTCAGCCGAGGCGTTGGCCTCTTGCAGGCACACGATGTCGGCATCGCTGTCGGCGATATACTGCACCACGATATTGGTGCCGTCCACATTCTTGTCGGTGCCGTAGCCCCACACGTTGTACGACATCACCTTGATGGCGCCCTCGGGTGCCGCGCTGGGGATGTTGAAGGGGCAGTAGGTGCGTATGGGCGTGAAGCCTATCACCATTCCCACAAAGGGGATGATGGCGTAGAGGGGCTTGAAGAACAGCCAGAATATGAGGAAAGCGAAATTGAGAAAGAGGAAGACGGGGAAGACCAGCGCTGCATTGGCAAGCCACGGCGACACCGCGGGGTTGATATACCCCGAATATCCCGTGGCCAGCATCGCTACGATGGTTGCCACATTGGCGCCGGCAATCATCTGCAGCATTATCTTGGTTACCGTCTTCGCCATAGTTACTTGCCTAAGTCGAAGAGGCGGTGCTTCTCTTCGGCGGTGAGACTCTCATAGCCGCTCTTCCTGATTTTGTCAAGGATGCGGTCTATCTCTGCCTGGTTGGCTTTCTGCCGCGCGTTGTACTCCCAGTCGGTCTCTCGGCTCGCCTGGTTCTTGGGCCGACGCTGGTAGTGGCTCCTGTCGCGGCTCCACTTGCGGCGCATATTGTCAAACATCTCATGCCCGGTAAATCCGCGCGGGTTGACATAGGGGCGGCGACGCCAGTAGCGTATGAGGATATAGCCGAAGAGCATACCGCCGAGGTGGGCGAGATGCGCCACGCCGTCGTTAGACGAAGCGATGGATGAAATCAGCTCGATGGCAACGCAGATTACCACAAACCACTTGCTCTTGATGGGGAAAGGAATGGGGAAGATGAATATGCGCTCGTTGGGGAACGTCATGCCAAAGGCGAGCATCACCGCATAGATGGCTCCCGAGGCACCCACCGTGGTCAGCAAGTTCAGATAGTCGCGGCTGTTGTAAGCCAAGGCCATCGTGTCGCTCAGCGAGAACTGGGGTATCTGGTCATAAGCCATCATATAGAAGCGCCCGAGCTGCGCCATTTCCTGCAGCAGACCAGCTCCGACGCCACAGAAAATGTAAAAAAACAAGAAACGTTTGGCTCCCCATCTGTATTCGACAGCTGAGCCGAACATCCATAGGGCGAACATATTAAAGAGGATGTGTTCCCAACCTCCGTGCATAAACATATAGGTAAAGAGCTGGTACACGTGGAAATTGCCTGCAAGGAAGAAGTGAAGGCCCAGCACATCGTTGAGGTCAATGCCCCAACCCCTAAGCCCGAGCATAGCCAGGAAGGCTATGAGGTTGATGATTAACAAGTTCTTTGTAATCAGCGGAATATTGCGTATCATACTGTTTCGTTTTCTATTATATATAATTGTGAATATAGTGCTCTTTAGCGTCACAAAATTACGAAAAATATCTGTTATGGCTTCAAAAAGGGGCCTTAAACGTGTTTTTTTATGGAAAAAGTTCACTTTTCTGCTTTTTTTGTTTGTTGATTGAAAACTTTACTCTATATTTGTCACGTAAAAACGATTATTTCTTATAATTTTTAACCATTTAATATCCACATTATGAACAAGACTGAATTGGTTGCAAAGATCGCAGAAGTTGCAGGTCTGAGCAAAGCAGATGCAAAGAAGGCTCTCGACGCTACTGTAGAGGCTGTTAAGGAAGCTCTCGTAGCAGGTGATAACGTACAGCTCGTTGGCTTTGGCACATACTCTGTTACCGAGCGTCCCGCTCGCGAAGGTGTCAACCCCAGAACAGGCGAGAAGCTCGCTATTGCTGCCAAGAAGGTGGTAAAATTCAAGGCTGGCGCAGAGCTTGCTAACGCTGTGAAGTAATAATATTGTAAAAGATTTTTATCATCAATGGTGGCTCCATCCGGAGTCGCCATTTTTTGTTTGGAGAGGGCGTTGCATTAGGTTATCCGTAGCCTGGACAGCAGTGCATGGACAGTTGTAGGTCGTATATACCTCGACAAAGGATTAACGCCTACGGCTAAGCGCAACTCCGACAGAGTTGCCTGATTAGTGTGTCGCTTACCCAGGGTAGCGAGCTTCGCCCGCAACCCTGGGCTGGGAAAACGCAACTCCTACAGAGTTGCCAGGGGTGCGTACCGTCCACGATGGGATAGCCATACATGGTTGTAGGGGCGCACTTCATCGACAGCGGACTAATTATGCATAACTTTTGGGGAGCACTTCATCCACGATGGGATAAACATACATGGCGGTAAAGGCGCACATCATCGCCAACGGACTAAACATGCATAGCCATGGGAGGCGCATCATCAACGATGAATTATGGCCCACAAGCAGCAGCAACTCTGAAGGAGTTGCGATTACATAGCCCAGGGTTGAGGGGCGAAGCACCTCTACCCTGGGTAAGAAACCCACCCTACTTAGCTACTCTGTAAGAGTTGCGATTAGCCGAAGGCGTTACCACGGCAGGAAACAAGGTTTCAATTGCGGGGTTAATCAATTAATAACTGCCTCAATTAGAGGTTGATATAAACACAAAAAGCCATGGCGACTGTTGTCGGCTTCGCCTTTTGGGGGTTGGCGGTGACGCCAGTCGGAAAACAAGTTTTCCTCCTTCTCGTCGCCGTCACCCCCAACGCCATGCACGGCATGACGACAACAGCCACCATGGTTCAAAAAGCGGCCGGTGGCCGTAAAAAAAGGCCGCCGTTGGCGGTAAAAAAACAGCAGTTTGTGTATTTCACCTATATGATGACTGCCGATAGAAAATAAGGTAATCCTTTTTTGTACCGGCGTAGCCGGACTTTTTTTTACCGCCAACGGCGGACTTTTTGTATTTGCGGCTATTCAGCCTGCCATCAGGCAGGCGCAGATGGAGGTGTCGGGAAATATCCGAGAGCATGCTCTCAAGATATTTACCGACACACACGGACGCATAGGGCATAGCCCGGAAAAGCCACAAATCTTTTTGTATATTCTTGCGATAGTATATTCAAGGAATATTGACATATACATTACAAGTAACGCCTACGGCTAAGCGCAACTCCGTCAGAGTTGCAAGATTAGTAGGTCGCTTACCCAGGGTAGCGAGCTTCGCCCGCAACCCTGGGCTGGGAAAACGCAACTCCTTCAGAGTTGAGGGCACTGAAAAACTAAAACCCACTATCAAATTGAAAGTTGATGACGGAAAAATAGCTGTTTTACCCTTTATTATCTGTCTATTTTAGCCTTATTTTAGGCGATTTGCAGAAAGAGAAGTTACAAATCGTAAGCATTTTCCGTTTTGGTCATAAAAAAAGGGGACTTTTTCAGTGCCCTCAGAGTTGCCAGGGGTGCGCACCGTCCACAATGGGATAAACATACATGGTTGTAGGGGCGCACATCATCGACAACAAACCAATTATGTATAACCCTTGGGGGCGCATCATCAACGATGGTATAGGCATACATGGTTGTAGGGGCGCACACCATCGACAGCGGACTTAATTATGCATAACCCTTGAGGGCGCATCATCAACGATGAATTATGGCCCGCAAGCAGCAGCAACTCTGGAGGAATTGCCAGGGGTGCGCACCGTCCACAATGGGATAAACATACATGGTTGTAGGGGCGCACATCATCGACAACAAACCAATTATGTATAACCCTTGGGGGCGCATCATCAACGATGAATTATGGCCCACAAGCAGCAGCAACTCTGAAGGAGTTGCGATTACACAGCCCAGGGTTGAGGGGCGAAGCACCTCTACCCTGGGTATGAACACCACCCTACTTAGCTACTCTGTAAGAGTTGCGCTTAGCCGAAGGCGTTATACTCAATCTGTCATTATTGTCCTACACCGTTTTAGCCATAACCCCCAACGCCATGCACGGCATGACGACAACAGCCACTAATCTTTTTGTAGATTTTTATCATTGTGCATCCACCGCAGGAAAGTATTGTCAACGAAGAGGGAATCAACTATAACTATGTAAATCAGCATGTTCCGCCATGTCGTGACCAACCCTACTGCTTCGTGTCATTTGATACGTGGGCTCGTGACTTATGATACGTGGCCGCGTGACTTATGATACGAGCCCACGTATCAGAAGGTACGAGCCAGCCACCACAATCACCACTACATTATTAATATTAGCGGGACTGGCGTTTGCTATGACGAGATAAACCGCCGTCTGCCCAACGCTGGCGCACGTGCCTGCCGAGGTTGTGGGGATATGGAAAAAACTTGGGGAGTGGGTTAACTTGATGGCGAAGCACAATTCGAGGATGGCAAAGCATGAACCGAGTGTGGCAAAGAACGGCACGAGAAAAGCAAAGCACAAACCGAGGATTATGACGCCCAATGTGAGGATAATAAAAACACGAACCGTGAGGGGGTCTTCATCCAGATTCCTCGGGTTCGTGCTCTTGCTTCAAAAAAATTACTAAGTTATTGTATTAATGTGTATGATTTTTGTTGAGAATGTGTAAAGAATATCTATCTGCTTATGCGTATTTCGAATAAATCATATTAAAAACCTTGTTATCATCTGCAGTGATGGGGTCTGTGTGACCTACATAGTTGATGGTTTGGTCTTCGACCTCGCAACAGGCATTGCCAGCGAAGCGGTATACGATATTGCCGTTCTCCTCATAGAAGTTGGGGAAGTAAGCGGCGTTCATCATATCCATGGTGGGATTGAGGCACATACCAAAATCAATGCGGTCGTCGTAGATTACGATGTTGGCAGTTGGATTCTCCGACAGCATGATGCCATTCTCGATGGCCTCAGAAAGGTACATGCACGCCTTACGTGTAATCTTCTTAATCGACGAGTCGACTGTAATGTCCAGATTATCAAATTTAGAATACATTTCCTTAAAGTGGGTTCCTACCCTGTTTTGCTTGATTTTTCTCTTTATGTCTGATACTTTTCTTGCTGGGCTTTCGACCTCAGCGATTGCAAAATTACAGACTGTCGCGCCCACTGCCAAGACTTTTTCACGCGCGCCTATCTCGTTTTTTCTCTTGGCGCCCACAAAGGCTGGAAATATAATAAAAATGCGTACGAATATCATTTTTTTCATATTCTATTTAGTTGCTTTCCTCATGATCAGCAAAGAGACCTCCCGCCAACGACGCCACAACAGCTCCGCTGAACTCATTGATACTATGCGTATTACAACTCGACCTTATCAAACAACATCTAACACGGCGCAAGAGCGCAGCGACGATGCGCCAACTTAGCAACAAGGGCTGCAACAGCGGCTGCCATGCGATTTATGACCACCCTATGGCAATAAAACCACACTGCTGGCGTTATATCTATATACATTATTATATATATAGACTATGACACCAGCATCTGTTGACGCCCCCAAGCCCAAGAGGCTTCTCTTCGTATGTCTCGGCAACATCTGCCGTTCGCCCGCCGCCCATGCCGTAATGGAAGCGATGGTAGCCGAAGCCGGTCTGAACGACCAGATTGAGGTCGACTCGTGTGGCGTCGGCGACTGGCATGTGGGCCAGCTGCCCGACAGCCGTATGCGCCGCCACGGAGCCCGCCGCGGCTACCGTGTAGACCATCATGCCCGCCAGTTCTCGGCAGCCGACTTCGACCGCTTCGACTATATCATCGTGATGGACGAGGGCAACTACCGCGCCATCAGCGCCAAGGCACGCACCCAGGCCCAGGCCGACCGCATCCTGCGCATGAGCGACTACCTCGACGCCGACTGCGGCTACGACTCCGTGCCCGACCCCTACTATGGCGGCGACCGCGACTTCGAACTGGCACTCGACCTCATCGAGCAGGGCTGCCGCCGTCTGCTCAGCCAACTCCAACGACAACTATAACCCACAAAATCATACCCGACCATGCTAAAACGTATCATGCAGTTTATTGCCGCCGCGCTCCTTACCCTTACCGCCGGCACCGATGCCACCGCCCAGACCCTGAAGTTTGACACCCGTGGCGAGTTCAAGATAGTCCAGTTTACCGACCTCCACTACCAGAGCCGCAACCCACGCTCTGCCACCGCCTTGGAGTGCATCGACGCCGTGGTCGGCACCGAGCGTCCCGACCTGGTGGTCTTCACCGGCGACAACATCTACGCGCGTCCTGCCGACACCGCCATGACGCATATCGTAGACCGCATCGAGCGCCACGGCGTGCCCTACGTCATCCTCTTCGGCAACCACGACCACGAGCAGGGCATGACCCTCGCCCAGCTCTACGACATAATCCGCCGCGGACGCCACTGCCTACAGCCCGACCGTGGCAGCGTAGAGTCGCCCGACTATGTGCTCGAGATTGCCGGCAGCAAGAGCGCCGCCCCCGCTGCCCTACTCTACTGCCTCGACTCCCACAGCTACCCCGCCACCAAGCGCCTCGGCACCTACGCCTGGCTCACGCTCGACCAGGTGCAGTGGTATCGCGAGCGCAGCCGTGCCTACACCGCAGCCAACGGCGGGCGCCCGCTCCCAGCCCTCTCCTTCTTCCACATCCCTCTGCCTGAGTTTGCCCAAGCCGCCACCACCGAGGCCAACGTGCTGATAGGCACCCGTATGGAGAAATCGTGCCCCCCGCTGCTCAATAGCGGCATGTTCTGCGCCATGCGCGAGGGAGGCGACGTGATGGGCATCTTCTGCGGTCACGACCACGACAACGACTACACTACCCTCTACCACGACATTCTGTTGGGCTACGGCCGCTTCTCGGGCGGCAACACCGAGTACAACCATCTGCCCGTGGGCGCACGCGTCATCGTGCTCTACGAGGGCCAGCGCCGCTTTGACACCTGGATACGCACCCTCAAGGGCGACCGCCAGAACGTCACCGTCTATCCCGACAGCTATGTCAAGGACGACTGGCGCAAGCGCCCCGTGGAAGAGAAGCGATAGGAAGTATTTTTCTAAGCCAAAAATAAGTTACTGAATTATTCTGTATTAAGCTTCTATTTTTTATCAACGTAATCATGTATGTAAAAACGTAACAGATTGCTGGTAAGATAAAGAAGATGTGGATTCTATATAAGGAGCAAGGATGAATATGACTGAGAATAAAATTGTTGCAAATAATAGTTCGTCCATCGTCCTATATACGACTGATGATGGCAATACCCAACTTGAAGTAAAGTTGGAAAAGGATACCGTGTGGCTTACACAAAACTAAATGGCTGAATTATTCGGAAGAGATCGTACTGTAATAATGCGCCATATAAGAAACATTTTCAAGGAATGTGAATTGGATGAAAATATCACATGTGCAAAATTTGCACATATGGGTGCTGACCAAGATCAAACCTATAGATGCCTATTTTATCTTTTATAAACGACATTATCGGCATAAAATTATCGTCTATAAAAGACAAAACATACAAAAGGAATTTTACTGTGAGAGTAATCATAGCTATTAGTCTATACTTCAACTTGACGAAGCACACTCCTTCAACTGGATGGTAAAACAGGAAACGTGATTTTGCCATCAGAAAAGGAATGTCATAAATAGCAGCAATCTCCAGAACATATACATACGCTCTAATTACGACCTGATAATCATTATTTTCTATCATCAGAATCTATATTGAACAAATCCTAATCGGGTTGGATACCAAGAGAGGAATCCAACCCGATTAGGATTTGCTTTTATGCGGTTTGTGACCCAGATAATAATTAACACAAAGATTCCAATATCCCTTCAGCGGCCTCCCGCCTTGAGGTCATCGTTGTGTATACCGTGGCTTGCGCGCTTGGTAGCCGACTGGCGGAGCGTGCCGAAGCGGTACATAACTGTCAGACCGAAATACTGGCGCTTCACCTGGTTATCCCTTTGCGTATAGAAGTTGGTGCCGTAGGTGGTGGTGCTACGTGTCATCCAACTGCGGGCAAACTCGGTTGCCATGAGCGACAAGGTGAGCCTCTTGTCTTTGAGGAAAGAGCGGGTAAGTCCGATGTTATAGGTCAACAGTGAATTGTTGTTGCCCTGCAACATCACACTGCGGCTGCTGTATGCCACTCTGCCCATGAGTCTCAGGTCACCAGGCAGTCTCACCGAGGTGCTGCCGCTGAGCGAGGTCTGCCATCCGTGGTTGCGCAGTTGGCGCGCGGGATCAGAGAGGTCCAGATAAGACAGGTTGGAATTGATGGTCCAGCTGATGCGGCTGTTCATATTCCATCTAAGATACACATCGAGAGCCGTGCGCTGGGTGCGGCCTATATTCATATAGGTGCTGTAGAGCGCGCCCGGGGCTGCATAGTGCTTGCCTTCGTCAAAGTATTCGCCCCCGTCGCCTATGATGCGGCTCACCTGTTCAATGCCGTTGTCGAGACGACGGTATCCGAGCGACATGTTGAGGTTCAGCCGGCGGGTGAAGTTGCCATAGGTGATTCCGAAGTTGTGGCTGCGCTCGGCATCGAGCTGTCCGTTGCCCTGGGTGATGCGCTGCGGGTTGAGGTCATTGAAGTAGGGGTTCAGATAATAGATGCTGGGGCGCGACAGGCGCATGCCGTATTCGAGGCGCAGCGACTGGTGGGGCCCTACCTTGAAGTTGACCTTCATCGAGGGCACCAGATAGGCATAGTGTCCGCTATAGTCGGCATCGGCACCCATAGCTCCCGAGAGGTAGCGTATGTCCTGGTAGGTGTATTCGTAGCGCAGACCGGGCATGAGGGAGACAGCCGCGCTGTGGTAGGTATAACTGAGATAGGCAGCCAGAATGTCGTTGCGGTTCTTGTAGTGGTTGCTGCGCTGGTCGTTGTAGGCAAAGTCGCCGACAACAATGCGGGCATCGTAGATGTCATTGGTGCTCTCGTTGTTGCGCACAATGTATTTGAGTCCGGTCTCTATGGTGTTGTGTTTGTCTATGGGCGTGGTATAGTCGGCCTGGAGGGTGTGCTCTACGCTCTTGTTGTCGGCGTCGGTGCGGTTGGCATAGAGCTGCAGTTCCTCTATTATGTTAGAAGGCGTATTGTAGACTATCTCATCGTACTGGGTGTTGTTCTTAATCCACTGTGGATTGGTGCTGATCTGGTATGACAGCGTGGTAAGTCGCTGCTTGTTGTATCGCCCCGTACGCTGGTAGTCTATGCCCGCCGTTCCATTGAGAAACGACTCCTTCGCCAAGCTGCTGCGCAGATATGAGTAGGCGAGCTGCGAGCGGTCGCGGTTCCACATCTCGGTGCTGCCCCATACGGGCAGCCGCTGCTGGCTTCCCATCCCCGACAGCGAGAGGGTGAGCAGTTGGAGAGTATCTATCTCGTAACTGGCATTGATGTTGGCAAACTCCGTGCTGCCTCTGCTCTTGTGCCTGCTGGCGGTCTGCTGGTAAGCGCGAGAGTCCGAGGCGTAGTTGTAGGTATGGCTGGCGTTGCTTCCGGTGGGTGTGAGTATGCGGTTATAGTTCATATATCCGTCTATCGAGAAACGGCCTATCTTGGTAGTGGTCGAGAGTCCGGTGACGAAGCCCATGTTGTTGACTGCCCCGTTGAGGTTGGTAAGGTGGCCTTCGTAGCGGCGCTGCATGACGATGTTGATGATGCCGCCTATGCCCTCGGCATCGTATTTGGCTCCCGGCGAGGTGATGACCTCTATGCTCTTGATAAGTTCGGTGGGCAGCGAGCGCAGGATTTCCTTGGGATGGCGCGTCACGGCGGTGCGGCGCCCGTTTTGCAGGATGAGGAAGTTGGTGGTGCCATTCATCTTGATGTTTCCCATGCCGTCGACATCGAGCAGAGGCACCTTGTTGAGTATCTCCGAGGTCATCATGTATTTGGCGTCAGGGTCGGAAGCCACATCGTATGTCAGCTTGTCCACATCCATGGTCACGAGGGGTTTCTGGGCGAGCACCTGTACCTCGTCGAGCAGCCGGGCGTCGTCTGCGAGCAGAATATCGCCCAGGTCGATAAGCGTGTCGGCAGGCGTCATGGTCAGTTTCACCTATGCCGCCTTCTTGCCCAGTACCGAGGCGGTGAGGATGTATCGGGCGTCGGTGGCAGGGAGCGTCAGCGAGAAGACTCCGCCCGTGTCGGTCACGCCTTTCTTGAACGCCACTTTAGGCTGCGACTGCTTTGCCACGATGATGGTGGCTGCCAGCTCGGGCTCGTGGGTAGCCTTGTCGCGTATGGTTCCGGTCACCTGGCACGTGGGCGACTTGGTGTCCTGCGCCATTGTCTGCATCGTAGCCAGCATGGTCACCATTAGGGTGAGCGCCATACAGCGTAGTGCATAGACTGTGTTTCTGAGTGTTAGACTTACCATAGTAGTATCCTTCCTTATATTAGGTGCTGTAAATGTATCTAAAAAATCAATACCCTCCACTTCCTGTTTGTAACATTTAACAGAAACAGGGTGTATATCATGTGTTTTTGAGTTATTTAACGTGCGTATAGCCATAATCTATGTTTCTTTTGACCTCTTATTTATCACTTCGTGTTTTTCTTGGCATTGTCTTCGACTTGCACTATCTTTCCATAAGATAGGCGGCGCCTCAACAATGCCAATTGAAAAAAACTTCGGTTTTTTCTTGGCATTGTCTTCGACTTGCACTATCTTTCCATAAGATAGGCGGCGCCTCAACAATGCCAATTGAAAAAAACTTCGTGTTTTTCTTGGCATTGTCTTCGACTTGCACTATCTTTCCATAAGATAGGCGGCGCCTCAACAATGCCAATTGAAAAAAACTTCGTGTTTTTCTTGGCATTGTCTTCGACTTGCACTATCTTTGCATAAGATAGGCGGCACCTCGGCCATTAAGCGAGCTTATGGCACTCGGGTTTGCACTATCTTTGCAAAAGATAGGCTACGGGCAGGAAGCATAAATCAAAAAACAAGTTTGTTGCTTTGCCCTCCGCCTCGTGTCTCTACCGATACCTGTACCAGTACACATTATTATATATATAACATTAACCAATTTATCAACAAAAACACTTATGGTAAGTAGATTTATCCTTAACGAAGTGTCTTACTTCGGTCCCGGTGCTCGCAAGGAGCTGCCTGGAGTAGTTGCCCGACTGGGTTTCACCAAAGCATTGGTAGTAACAGACAAGGGTCTGATGAAGTTTGGCGTTGCCAAGATGGTGCTCGACGTGCTCGACGAGGCCAACATTCCTTACGCTGTGTATGACGACGTAAAGCCCAACCCCACTGTGACCAACGTGAAGATGGGTGTAGACGCCCTCAAGGCTGCCCAAGCCGATTTCATCGTGGCTATCGGTGGCGGTAGTGCCATGGACACCGCTAAGGGTATCGGTATCGTAAGCAACAACCCCGAATTTGCCGACGTGGTATCGCTCGAAGGCGTGGCCGACACCAAGAAGAAGACCGTGCCAATCATCGCCCTGCCCACCACAGCCGGTACTGCTGCCGAGACTACCATCAACTACGTAATCATCGACGAAACCAAGCAGAAGAAGATGGTCTGCGTAGACCCCAACGACATTCCCTGTGTGGCTATCGTTGATGCCGAGCTGATGTACTCGCTGCCTAAGAGCCTCACCGCCGCTACCGGTATGGATGCCATGACCCACGCCATCGAAGGTCTAATCACCAAGGGTGCCTGGGAACTGAGCGATATGTTTGAAATCAAAGCCATCAATATGATTCACCGCTACCTGCCCGTAGCCGTAGAAGACCCCACCAACCCCGAGGGCCGCAACGGTATGGCCGTAGCCCAGTATGTGGCTGGTATGGCTTTCTCTAACGTAGGTCTGGGTGTAGACCACGGCATGGCTCACCCCATGTCGGCTCTGCACGATGTGCCCCACGGTGTGGCTTGTGCCATCCTGTTGCCTACAGTAATGCGTTTCAACGCTCCTGCCGCTCTCGACAAGTATGTAGACATCGCCAAGGCGCTCGATGTATACACTCCGGGTATGACCAAGGAAGAGGCTGCCGACGCTGCATGCACCGAGATTGAGAACCTGAGCCGCCGCGTGGGCATCCCTGCCCATCTGTCTGACCTGGGTATCACCGAGGCCGACATCGACGCACTCGCCGACCAGGCTATCGCCGACGTATGTACTCCGGGCAACCCCCGCGAGGTGACACGCGACGACATTGTGGCCCTCTACAAGAGCATCTTGTAATACAAGACACTTATAATCTTCAAGGTTTACGGCATCTGTCTCCATGGCAGATGCCGTATTTTTTTGCTGGGTCAACAGGGATAAAGCATCAACGGCAACACCAGTAGCTCTGGAGGCTCTGGTGTTGCCGTTGGCTATGCGTATCAGTGCCGACAGCCGAGGCTTATGCCGCGAGGGCTCGCCGGCAGCCGCAGCTGGACTGTCAAAGAGGCAAGGCACTTGCTCCGTCCTTGAACTCAGCGAAGAAGGGACGGTAGTTGCCCTCGGGATTGTGGGGACGGTGGGCGTTGTGGTCGTCGATGATGGCAAAGGTGATGTAGCG
This sequence comes from Prevotella sp. P5-64, assembly GCF_002251285.1. Lineage (NCBI taxonomy): Bacteria > Pseudomonadati > Bacteroidota > Bacteroidia > Bacteroidales > Prevotellaceae > Prevotella > Prevotella sp. P5-64. Next base: position 21,087 of record NZ_NPJK01000010.1, on the reverse strand, counting down.
GAACTTCTGGTAGAACTCTGGTTCTGAGAGCACCTCGTGGAAGAGTCGCGCCACATGGGCAGGCGGATTGCAGAAGGCTCCACAGCCCAAAGCGCCCAGCACAAGGGCATCGTGATGATGCGCAAGTCCTATGCGCAGGATGGTACGTATCTTGTCGCAGATGGCAGGCACATGGTGGGGCGCTATCAGTCCGTCGGGGGTGAGGTCGGGACGGTTCTTGCCTGCCACAGAGATGAAGTCCATGCTCACAGGCTCTGCCATAAGGCGGTAGCCCTGGTCTTCGCTCTCGCGGAAGATGGTGGCACCGGGAGTATAGATGCCGCCAAAGTGACTGTCGAGGGGATAGTGATGGGACGAAGGCGGCAGGCCATAGACCTTGGCAAGCGGCGAGAAACGGTAGAGCGAACGATAGAGATCGGTACGGCGGAAGAGCGTCTCTTCCTGGGCAGCGGCACCATTGTCTACCCCACCGCCGGGATGGTGGCGGTTGGCCATATTGAGCACGGCGGGGGTATAGCCGTCGGCCTTGAGGCGCATGGCCACGGCGAGGCAGTCGTCGTTGACCACCTCGATGCAGGTCTCGTCGGCAGTGGGCGCATCGGTCTCTATCTCGTGGTCATAGTAGACCGTGGCGTTCATCATCTCCGCTCCGTCACCAAGTTCCACGCGCTTGCCGTCCTCGGTGGTGTAGTGGCCCTGGGTCACCAGGTCGATGGTGTTGCGATAGACCTTGGTGCGCAGACCCTTAATCTGATAGTATGCCTCACGGTCGCCGTTCTTCATACACCCCTTGAGATGGCGGTAAGACTGGAGGAAGTCGGTCTCGGCCTGCCATCCGTGGTCGGGGGTGCAGGTGGCGTGGATGACGTCTACAAAGTCCTTGGGCAGTATCACGTTCTCCATGTCTATGGCTGCGGCAAAGAGGGGCGCTATCTCGCTGACGGGGAGTCCGGCTATGCCACAGGCTATGCGGGTGACCAGGAAGGTAAGCTCGCTGTGCTCGGCGGCAAAGGCAATAAACTGGTCTACATAAGGCTTGATGGTCTCGGCACCTCCCTGCATGGTGGGTATGGCATAGCTCTGTCCCTGCAGGCCTACGCCCTGGCCCCATACGGCTCCGAAGGCGTCGAGGGCGGTACGGGCTGCGCCTCCGCCATGAAAACCAGAAAGATTGCTGCCGAAAACAAAAATCTCATTATCCTCGAGTCGGGTAATGAAATGTGGGGTAAATCTGCGATTGTACATAATCAAGTCCTCCTTAATCTTTAATCACCACAAAGCTACTAAAAAATAATGAGTATCAAAACGATAATCACTTTTTTTTTGTAATTTTGCAGCCTGTAGCAAGAACAGATTATCCTATGACCAAACGCCATCCACTCCTCCCACATTATTATAAAGACTGCATCGAGGCCGGCTGCGACGAGGCTGGCCGTGGCTGCCTTGCCGGCAGTGTCTATGCCGCTGCGGTGATACTGCCTGCCGACTATGACAATCCCGACCTCAACGACTCGAAGCAGATGAGCCACAGCCGTAGGTATGCACTGCGTCAGCAGATTATGGACGACGCCGTGGCCTGGGCTGTGGGCGTGGTCACCCCGGAGGAAATAGACCAAATCAACATCCTCAACGCCAGCATCCTGGCTATGCACCGCGCCCTGGACCAGCTCGGCGTGAGACCCGAAGCCGTCATCGTCGACGGCAACCGCTTCAAGCCCTACGGCAACCTGCCCTACACCACCATCGTCAAGGGCGACGGCAAATACCAGGCCATCGCCGCCGCCAGCATCCTGGCCAAGACCTTCCGCGACGACTATATGGACGCCCTCGACGACGAGTGTCCGCAGTATGGCTGGCGACGCAACAAGGGCTACCCCACCCGCGAGCACCGCGAGGCCATACGCCAGCACGGCATCACCCCCTATCACCGTCGCAGTTACAACCTCACCGGGCAGGAACTGCCCCTACCATTCGATGATTAGCCCCTCGGAGAGGGCAATTACTGACAAAATGCACGATATTGGGTAAAATATCGTGCATTTTGTTTGCCAGTATCAATAGAAAAGCGTAATTTTGTTGAGTTAATCGTAACCAACACTTTTACAAGATATGGAGAAAGTAGATAAACTGGATAAAAAGATACTGGGTATCTTATCCACCAACGCCCGTATGCCCTTCAAGGATGTGGCAGCCGAGTGCGGCGTGTCGCGTGCAGCCGTTCACCAGCGCGTACAGCATCTGATAGACAACGGAGTGATTACCGGTAGCGGTTTCTATGTCAACCCCAAAAGTCTGGGCTATACCACCTGCACCTACGTGGGCATCAACCTCGAGCGCGGAAGCATGTACAAGGAGGTAGTGTCGCGCCTGCTGTGCATACCCGAGATTGTGGAGTGTCACTTCACCACTGGCTCATACACCATGTTGCTGAAACTCTACGCCCGCGACAACGAGCAGCTCATGGACCTGCTCAACAACAAGCTGCAGACCATCCCCGGCGTGGTGTCGACAGAGACCCTCATCTCGCTCGAGCAGAGCATCAAGCGCGAGATAACCATCCAGCCCGACGAGGTCTGACCCGACAGTCCAGACAGTGGTGCCACAACCACAGTAAGTATTTGTTTATGCCTATCTGATAATAATGGAACATTTCGATTTGGAGGCCCATCTCCAGAAGATATATACTGCCTATCCCGAGGGTGAAAGCCGTCCGGTGATAGGCATTACTGCAAATTATAGTCAGGGCGACGCCACGCTGCGCGACCGCTACTACCGCCAGGTAGAGGTTGCCGGCGGCATTCCCGTCATCATCCCGCCCATCGCCGACCGCCATATCCTCGCGGGAACGCTGGACCGCATCGACGGACTGTTGCTCACGGGTGGCGGAGACTACAACCCGCTCTGGACGGGCGAAGAGCCACAGCCGCAGCTGGGCAACATCAACGCCGAGCGCGACCTGCCCGAACTGCTCATCACCCGCCTGGCATTCAACCGCCAGCTACCCATGCTCGGCATCTGCCGCGGCATGCAGACACTCGCCATCGCCCTCGGTGGAAGTGTAGCGCAGCATGCCGAGATGCAGCTCAAGCACTCGCAAGACGCCGACCGACAGGAGCCCACCCACTCGGTGACCATCGGGAAGGGCTCGATGCTCAGCGCCATCTACGCTGAAGAGCGGATATACGTCAACTCGTTCCACCACCAGGCGGTGACAGCCGGCGGACCCCACATGACCGTCACGGCGACAGCGGCCGACGGAGTGGTAGAGGCCATAGAGAGCAGCGAGCAGAAAGGCATCATCGGCGTGCAGTGGCATCCCGAATGGCTTGGAGCCGACGGACTGCCGCTATTCCAATGGCTCACCCGCCGGGCAAGCCTCTTCGCCGAAGCCAAGAACGTACACCGACGTACCCTCACCCTCGACTCCCACTGCGACACGCCCATGTTCTTCCCGCAAGGGGTGGACTTCGGCACCCGCGACCCTCGCATCCTCGTAGACCTGCACAAGATGACAGACGGACGGCTCGACGCCACCACCATGGTGGCGTATCTGCCCCAACCCAAGCCCGGACAGAACTTTGCCGAGATAGCCCCGCTGCCTGCCGGTTCGCCCCATGAGTATGCCGACATGATATTCGACCGCATCGACGAAATCCTCGGCGCCCATCCCGACGCCGTACGCCGCGCCAGAAACCCGCAAGAACTGTGGCAGAACAAGCAAGACGGGGTGAAATCTATCATGACGGGCATTGAAAACGGTCTCGCCATCGAGCACGACCTCAGCCATCTGCGCCACTTTGCCCACCGTGGCATCGTCTATGTCACCCTCTGCCACAACGGCGACAACGACATCTGCGACTCGGCCCGCGGCACAGCCACCCATGGCGGCGTGAGCCCCTGGGGAGCAGAGGTGATAGCCGAGATGAACCGCCTGGGGCTTATGGTCGACCTCTCCCACGCTGCCGAGACCAGCTTCTACGACGCCCTCGACCTCAGCGCCACGCCCATCGTGTGCAGCCACAGCAACTGCAAGGCCCTCTGCGACGTGCCGCGCAACCTGACCGACGACCAGCTGCGTGCCCTCGCCCGCAAGGGTGGCGTGGCACAGATTACGCTGTACCACGGATTTCTGCGCAACGAGGCCGAAGCCACCATCACCGACGCCGTAGCCCATCTGCAACACGCCATCGACGTGATGGGCATAGACCACGTGGGCATAGGCACCGACTTCGACGGCGACGGCGGAGTGAGAGGCATAGCCGATGCCTCAGAGGCGATACTCTTCACCGAGCAGCTGCTCGCCAAGCGCTTCAGCCGCGAAGACATCGCCAAGATATGGGGCGGCAACTGGCTGCGCGTGATGAACCAAGTACAACAATACAACAAAGGACAATGATGACCAGAAAAATGAAGATGATAATAGGAGGAGCGACCGCCGCCGTGGTGGTTGCCATCGCTGCCGTCGGCATGAACACCGGATGGGGACATGCCGACAGCATAGACATGGAAGAAAGTATGGACAAGATAGACCCCGTGGGTCCCGCGTTCAGCGCCGACAGTGCCTACGCCTTCACCCAGGCCCAGTGTGACTTTGGCCCAAGAGCCATGAACACCGAGGGCCATGACCGCTGTGCGCAGTGGATAGAGAAGAAGTTTGAAGAGTATGGCTGCCAGCTGGAGATACAGCAAGCCGATGTGACGGGATATGACGGCACCACGCTCAAATGCCGCAATATCATAGCCCGGTCGCATCCCGAGCGCTCCACACGCATCATGCTCTGCGCCCACTGGGACAGCCGCCCTTGGGCAGACAATGACCCCGACTCCACCAATTGGCGCAAGCCCATCCTCGCTGCCAACGACGCCGCCAGCGGTGTGGCTGTGATGCTCGAGGTGGCTCGCCTCATCCACCGCGACACCACCCTCAACATCGGAGTAGACTTCGTGTGCTTCGACGCCGAAGACTGGGGCACCCCGCAGTGGATCAACAGCGGCGACAGCGAGAGTACATGGGCGCTGGGTGCCCAGCACTTCGCCAGCCATCTCCCCGACGGCTTCGAGGTGCGCTACGCCATCCTGCTCGACATGGTAGGCGGCGAGGGAGCACGCTTCTACAAGGAGGGAATGTCAATGCAGTTTGCGCCGGAGATAGTCAAGAAGGTATGGCGGGCAGCCCGCAAGGCCGGCTATGGCAACTTCTTCCCCCGTCAGGAGGGAGGTATGGTCACCGACGACCACATCCCACTCAACCAGACGGCACGTATACCCACGATAGACATCATCCCCTTCTACCCCGACTGCGCCCAGAGCAGTTTCGGACCCACGTGGCACACGCTGAACGACAACATGCAGCACATCAGCCGCAACACCCTCAAAGCCGTGGGACAGACGATGATTCAGGTCATCTACACCGAAGAGTAAACTATCATCCACCTAAATCTATCCATTATGTTAGGAGCTATCATTGGCGACATCGTAGGGTCGCGATTCGAGTTTGAAAATGTGGCTACACCGGGCTTCAAGCTCTTCAGCCCCGACTGCAGCTACACCGATGACACCATCTGCACCATCGCCATAGCCGATGCGGCGATGAACCATCGGGAGTACAAGGACGCACTGGTAGACTGGTGCAGCCGCTATCTCGACCCCATGGGAGGCTATGGAGGGAGGTTCCTGAAGTGGCTGCAGAGCGCCGACCATCTGCCCCAGGCCTCGTATGGCAACGGTTCGGCGATGCGGGTGAGCCCGATAGGATGGCTCTACGACGACTTCCACCAGATGCAGGACGAGGCGATGAAGACGGCGCTGCCCAGCCACTGCCACAGGGAAGGCATACGCGGAGCACAGTGTGTGGCTACGCTCATCTACTGGCTGCGCACGGTGCGCATCACCAAAGATGAGGTGATAGGCACCGTCAAGCAGACTTTCGGCTACGACATCCCCGACCTCAAGGAGGTCTACAGACTCGGCAACGAGGGCCACTTCGACGCCACCTGCCAGGAGACGGTGCCGGCGGCCATCAGCTGTTTTCTCGACAGCAACAACTTCGAAGACGCCATACGCACAGCCATCCTCGCCCAGGGCGACACCGACACCAAGGGTGCCATCTGCGGCAGCATAGCCGAAGCCTACTACGAGATACCCGAAGAGATGATTACCAAAGCCTATGAATACCTGCCCGCAGATATGCTCGAAATAGTCGACCAGTTCTATACCACGCTGCAGGGCCACATCAAGCGATAAAACGCCATGGGCACCATCCGTCAAGATGGTGCCCATGGCATTATTGATAGCATAAGATTTTCTGAAGCAATGCGTGGCGGCGTCAGATTTGCCCGCTCTCTACCTGGCGCACGATGCGCTCGGTGAAACGGTCTACTCCCTCAGGCTCGTAGCCCTTGCGCAGACTGGCTCCGAAGACCCAGGCAAAGGCCTGATAGACGCCAGCGCGGGTGGGACCAAAGAACGACTGGATAAGATTGTAGGACGACGAGTTGCACTCACGGTAAATCAGTTTGATGAGCAGTTTGCCCTGCTGGTAGGTAAGCCGCTTCATGCGGGGAGTATACTCGGCCTTGATGCCCTTCTCCACGAGTTTCAGGTGGCGGTCGCGCGCTTCCTTGTTGGGCAATGTCTGCAGATAGTCATAGGTCTCGAGGATGATGCCACGACATTCCTTGGCTATAGGCAGCACCTTTTTCACGTTATAGACCAGTCTGTTGTACGCCATCATCTGCCGCTCGTTCTTGAAGACGGGCTTGGGATATACATAGATATTATTGAGCTCGACATACTGCACCGAGTCGCGGCCCAACAGCACCTTGCCCACCTTGACCATAGGCACAAAGGTGGGGTTGTCCATGTCCACCTTTCGGTCTTCAGGGTTTATGACCGCCCGCTTAGCGGTCTGAGCGTCAGCAGTTATCGCTGCCACCATCAGGCACACCATACCTATGATACGATACATCTTCATCATGACCGCAAAAGTAGTGATATTTATCCGAAGTCTCAAAAAAATTGTGTTATAATTTGCTGTCCGGCTGCAAAAAGTCGCGCCAACGACAGCCATCATCCTGTTGCGCCCATCTCCGGTCGCCATTCCTTCCAAGACTCTCATCGTCATCAGCCGGCTTGTCGCGGCGACGGTAAGGGAGGACAACAAAAATCCCCGAGTCAGGGTAGGATTCTCATCCTTCGCCTTCCTCGGGGACTCTTGGGTCTCAGTGAGGTTAGTCTGCCTCTCTTCCTATGTCATCCATGATGCAGGGCCGGCAGCGTCGCCTCCTGTGTCATCATTCGCCGTTATTGGCGTCCTGGCTGTTCTCTGCCGTCTCTGCCTCGTCATGGCTGTACTCGCCCATCTGATTGATGGATGCAAGTTGGCTCAATCGGGCATTGATACTGCCACCAGTGGCTCGCGCCCGCAACTTGTAACCGGTGATATGGGTGCGGGCATTAAATTCCTCCTTGGTGTTGGCAGGCTTGCTCTCAATTCCTACCGAGAAGATGGCAAGGTTGTCGAGCTTCACGGCATTGCCCTCGAGCACAAGTTCCTTGATACATCCCACCATATCGTTCAGCACACCGCAGATTACACCTTTGGAGTAAGGGGTGCCATGGTCAGACATGTGAGCGGCCAATTCGTCAAGGCCCATAGTGCCGTCGAGATTCATGTGGGCATACCAGTTGCCCTTGTGCTGCGCATTGCTGCGATTGTCTTGATACAATTTGTACTTCAACATAATGATTGATTTTTGTTAGTTTGACATTGTGTTTGTGTGTTCGCTTGTTGTCATCCGTTCCGGTACTTTTGACAATGCAAAGGTAGTCACGCACTTCGTCGATACCAAATCTGCGCACGCCATAACCTGCAAAATTCTGTTAACAGCCACCGCCATTCCTGCCAACTTTAGTTAACGCCATCGCCACAGTCATCTCTAACGCCCTGTAGTACACCCCTTCCGAGCCCGTCGCCATCTCCACCGCCGTCACGACCGCTTTCACCCCCATCTGGGCCACCATTACACCTATTATTATATATAGGGGCTGACAGGAGACCATCATCCGATGACACCAACCTAAAGACGGGAAGCACAAGGATAGACACAATAAACCCCGAAGATACGACTATCAGAGTCGCGTTCTTCGGGGCCTTTATCCGTATGGCTTTACTTCTGCACAAACACCTTGCGCGTAGTGCCGTCACTTAGTTTTTCTATATTGATTCCGCTCACGGGAGCAGAGACACGCCGCCCGTCGGGAGTATAGCGCTCTACGACTTTGACATCGCGCTTGCCGTCGACGCCCACGATTTCTGTCGTGCTGCCATTGGAGAGAATGAGTTGCACGCAAGCGGCATATGGAAGCTCGTTAGAGCTTAACCGATATAGCTTATAGCCTTCGTCTTTTATCAACTCACCCCAAACCAGAAAGCCGTTGGCCGTATCAACGGTAAGACCCACTGTGACATCGTTATCATTAGTAGGATTATTTTCAATAGGACTAAAATTTATCGGCTTAAACGTATATCCGAAGATTATATGTCCGGGCTCCTTAGGAATGACATAATTCCATGTACATTCCACCTCGTTGAACACGTAGGACAGAGGTTCTGTCATATAGTCCTTGACAATTGATTCTCCTATCAATTCGTACCCATATCCGTATGATTCATAGGCTACGACGTAGGGGGGAATTACCCAAGGTCGAACCCACCGCGAATGATATACCCACTATCTTGTAACCGGCATAGGGCTTGAGCATCTCGGGAGTGAGGCGTCCCATGACCTCGGCTGACAAGTTATTTCCGATGCCTACATCTATATACCGAGAGTCGGCACCCTTGACAAAGAGATGTTTCTGCTTGGACAGATAGCTACCATCATCCATGGCCTTGCATACTGGTGCCGACTGGATACGCTGAGTCTTAAATAGCGCGGGGTCGATGTCCACTATCTCCGAATCAATCCTTTTGGGCAGCTCTTTGTGCGACTTGCAAACGGTCTGCGCTCCGGCTGTCAACGATACCAATGTAATGAATACTAACGTGAGTAAATTTCTTTTCATATAGACTAACTTTTTATGTATACTTGTGCATGGTTGTCTCATAAACATACCCCCCAAACACACTTTTGACGGCGCAAAGGTACACAAATCATCAGTAAACATGGGTAGAAATAAGAGATTTATTGCGATTATACAAAGAAATATGGAGAAAGCGATGCGCCATGTACGCCCACCCATCACCTTCACACCTATTATTATATATAGGGGTGGCCATGTGGCTGTCTACCGACCTTCCGATGACATCAACAGAAAGACATGGAGAACAAGTATGGACACAATAAACCCCGAAGATACGACCATCAGTGTCGCGTTCTTCGGGGCCTTTATCCGTATAGCTTTACTTCTGCACAAACACCTTACGCGTAGTGCCGTCGCTTAGTTTTTCTATATTGATGCCGTTCACAGGGGCAGAGACTCGCCGCCCGTCGGGAGTATAGCGTTCTACAACTTTGACGTCGCGCTTGCCGTCAACACCCACGATTTCTGTCGTGCTGCCATTAGAGAGGATGAGTTGCACGCAAGCGGCATAAGGGAACTTGGCGCTACTCACCGTATAGATGCCACGACCATAGGCTGCATTGAGGGTACCCAGTACCAGATATCCGTTGGCCGTATCAGTGGTCTTGCCCAGGAAGATAGGTTTGTCGGCATTAGTACCAGTGGCCGACTGGGTATAACCATATCCGAAGAGAATGTCCTTGGGCTCCTTGGGAATGACATAAGTCTGTGTACATCCCACCTCATTGAGCACGATGCCATTGGTAGCATTGGTCACATCATAACTCTCGATGTTTCCACCAGCTACAGTATGTTATCCATCAGTACGGCGCTCCATCGCTATGATACTGGGAACGGAGCCCAAGTCTGAAGCCACTATAAATGCGATACCCACAATGCTATAATCGGCATAGGGTTTGAGTTTATCGGCGGTGATACGACCAAAGACCGCATTAGAGCCAGGAGCTTCGGGGAAGCCGTCGGCGCCAAAGGGAACATCGGCGCCATTGACGAAGAGATACTCCAACGGAACCTTTGTACCGCCCTCGCCCTCAGCCTTGCACATAGGTGCCGCCACGGAAATCTGAGCTGCAGATAGAGAATGGTCAATCGTCCCGTTGCCCGAAACGACATGCACGGGCTGCCCCTTGAGCGACTCGTAGACGGTCTGCGCATTGGCTGTCAATGATACCAATGTGATTAATACCAACGTAAGTAGATGTTTTTTCATATAGATGAGTTTTAATGAATAATCTTGCATCTTTGTTGCAGGCAAGTGCCCAAAAACGGGCATTTTTCGGCGCAAAGATACACAAATAATGCGTAAACGTTGGAAAAATCATGAAAAATATTGCGCCACTCAAAAAAAATAAGGAAAAAACGATACATATTATAAATATATCCATTACCTTTGTGGCAAATTAATGTTACAACACGCCTTCTGAGCCATCCTGTATCTATGCTATGCACCCTGACTAAGAGGTATGTTAACCACGGAGAGAGATAATTAACTTACATAATACATGCTTATGCAACACAATTCACACCTTTTGGGTATGGTGGCAGCCAGCATTCTCGCTGTTGCACCTACCGATGCGTTTGCCCAGGCCAAAGCAGGCGAACAGACTCCAGTAACCGTCAATGTGACTACTGCTGGAACCCTCAACACACTGGTCACCTCTGACCAGAAGTTTACCACAACCTCACTTGTCGTCAAGGGCGACCTCAACGGAGCCGACATACTGTTTCTCCGCGAGATGGCTGGCAGTGACAAGAAGGGCGTAGCCACCGAAGGCAAACTCGAAGTGCTCGACCTGACCGAAGCCAACTTTGTGGCTGGCGGCGGAGACTACTACGACAAGAGCTTCACCGAGAAGGGCTCACCCGCCGATGCCACTGTAGGCTCCTACTGCTTTGCCGGTACCATATTAAAAGAGGTAAAACTGCCCAACTCTGTTACCAAGATTAAGGACAGTGCCTTCGAGAAGTGCGCCGCTCTTACCAGTGTTACCTTCTCCAAGGATGTGACAGAGGTTGGCGCCAGCGCTTTCAGCGGATGCACCTCACTCAAATCATTCGAGTTCCCCAAGGTCAAGATAGTTTCTGCCTACGTTCTTTCTGGCTGTACCGCTCTGACCAAGGTTGTCATCCCCGAGACAGTGACCGACCTCAAGGGCTACATCTTCAAGAACTGCTCTGCTCTCACCGAGATTCACATCGCTGCTGCCAACGTTCCCTCGATAAATTATTCTGCCTTCAGCGGCATCACCCAGAGTGACATCACCCTGTATGTACCCGACGAGAGTCTGAAGAAGTATCAGGACGACTATAACTGCAAATTGTTCAAGGAAGTAAAGAAGGAGTCAGAGTATGATCCCACCGTCAATCCTGGAGAGCCCGGTACTACCGAGGTAGTACGCTCTGTAGAACTCACCGCAGCTGGCACACTCTCTACGACCATCGATGCAGCTGAGAAACTCACCATCACTTCGCTTACCATCAAGGGCGACATCAACGGCGACGACCTGCTCTACATCCGCGAGATGGCTGGCCGCGACATCAAGAGCGACCCCACCAGCGGCAAGCTCGAAATACTCGACCTGACCGACGCCAACTTCGTAGCCGGAGGTGGCAACTTCTATGAGAAAGACAAGTGGAACAAGGCTGCCGCTGCAGAGAACACCGTGCAGAGCCACTGCTTTGAGATGACCACACTGAAGGAAATCAAGCTGCCCAAGTCGCTGCGCGCCATCAAGAGCGAGTCGTTCAAGCAGTCCAACAAGCTGACCGCCATCACCATCCCCGAAGAGGTTACCGAGGTGGGCGACAACGCATTCGAAGGCTGCTCGTCACTCGTCACTTTCGACTTCCCCAAAGTAACAAAGATTGCCGGCTCAGTACTCGCCAACTGTACTGCACTGACCAAGATAACCATCCCCGCTACTGTTACCGAACTGAGCTTCGGCATGTTCAGCGGCTGTTCATCAGTTACCGAGATACATATCGCTGCTACCACTCTGCCCAACAAGGGCTATCAGCCATTCAACGGCATCGACCAGCGAAACATCACTCTCTATGTGCCCGCAGGCTGTGCAGATATGTATAAGGCCGATACCGACTGGAGTCTCTTCAAGGAAATCAAGGAAGAGGGCGGCACCACCACTCCCGAGACTGGTGTCAAGACCATCGATGTCAAGACCGCCGGCACCCTGTCTACTCTCGTAGGCGCAGACAAGTTCAACCTGACCGAAATCAAGGTTACTGGCGACATCAACAGTTCCGACATTCTCTGCCTCCGCGAGATGGCTGGACGTGACAAGATGAATGTTGAGACATCGGGCAAGCTCGTCAGCCTCGACCTCTCTGGTGCCAACATTGTGGCAGGTGGAGACAGCTACTACAAAAACTCTACCACCAATCTCGAGTTCACTACTACCGCCAATATCATCAGCGAGTATATGTTTGACCACTGCAAGCTGGAGTCTTTCGTATTCCCCGCTACAGCTACAGCCATCGAGGGTGGAGCCTTCGGTTCTTGCTACAACCTCAAGGGCACTCTGACTATCCCCGACAACATCACCCGCATCGGTAACTATGCTTTCGAGGCTTGCGTGTCTCTTGAGCACGTCGTGCTGCCTGCCGCTCTGAAGTATGAGAGCTTCTCCAAGCCAGAACTCGGATCCAATGTATTCTCTGGCTGCCATGCCCTGAAGGACATCGTCATCCCCGAAGGTGTGACCCGTATCAGAACCAACGCCTTCAGAGACTGCTTCGAACTTACCAAGGTGACCCTCCCCACAACAGTGACCTACATCGACGGCGACGTATTCAAAGGCTGCAAGAAGCTGGCCCACATCTTCGCCAAGAGAGAAAAGGCACCAACAGCCAACTATGGTACTTTCGAAGACGGCATCTATCCCACATGTACAGTGCATGTTCCTGCTGGCTCAGTCGACAACTACAGGGGCGCGTCCTACTGGGAGTATTTCACCAATATCGTAGAAGGCACCGTTGATGGCATCGGCAATATCGAAGCAGGACATACATCCAAGGTTGCCGACGGCATCTACACCCTGAACGGTGTCAAGGTGTCTGAAAGCAATCTGGCTCCTGGCATCTACATCGTAAGAAAGAACGGTGTAAGCATGAAGTTTGTCAAGAGATAAACCAACCAACAATACATCAAAGGATGCGTCACTCAAGTTGTGGCGCATCCTTTTTCACTTTAACTCAACAACAATTATAAAACAGACCCTCTTACTCCTCATGGCCTTTATCTTCACCGGTCTTTCTGCATTTGCCGATGAAGACACACGCAAAGACCCCGAGCTCTCGTTCTACAGTTCTTCTGTCGGCATCCTCGCCGGCACGGCTCTCGAAGCCCCATTGCGTAACCCCCACGGACTGATGCCCATCGTCTACACCTCATCAGACAAGTCCATCTGCCAGGTGGATGAGAGTGGTAAGATAAGCACGGCACTCGTCGAGACCACCACCACGGTGACTGTGACCGCCTCGTTTGCCGGCAACGACGAATACCGCCCCGGCACAGCCACCCTCGAGGTAGGCATCATTCCCCGCTCGCCGCTCAAGATTCCCGAGATGACTCCTATGGGCGGCACCTTTGACCACGCCGTAGAGGTACAGGTCACCACCGATGACGCTGCCGCCACGGAGATATGGTACTCCACCGTGGCCAAGAGCGCCGAAGAGTTCAAGAACAGCGACACCAACACCAGTTACATGATAACTGGGCAGACTGGAACCATCCGTATCGACCGCTCCTGCAAGCTCTATGTGATGACGCGCGGCAGAGGCACCAAAAGCCCCGTGATAGAAGCCGACTTCACCATCAGCATGCCGCTCAAGGCCGACTTCACTACCGACAAGTCGGTGATGGCAGACTACGCCCAGTATTTCGAGTCCAGCAAGGACCTCGCCGACTGGACGGTACCCAGCGAGTGGCACATAGACGATATGAAGTTCGGCGAGGTCAGAGACGGCGACAAGAAATCAATCGCCATTACCTACGCAGCCGGAGACGGCGCCGCACCGCTCACCTCGCCCGTTTTCGACATCAAAGAGGGGCAACGTCTGGAATTCTACGCTTACTTCAAGACCAAAAATTTGAACTGGGCGCCATGGACGATTGACGTTACCGATTTTACCACAGGACAGACAACCACCCTGTTTAACATCTATCGCTGGACGTTGGAAAACAACTTTGTCTCCGACGACATCATGCAGTGGAAGAAGATAGACATAGACCTCGCCGCCTATGCTTGACACAAAGTGCAGATAGTGCTCAACTACAACTTTGACGGTGAGAACCTGGCCATCGACGCCTTCCGTCTGGTACGCGACAACCCCGAGGCTGCCACACGCATCACAGCCTCCGTCGACGAGCCTATCACCTTCATCAGCCGTTGCCAGGGCGAGCCCACCAAGACGATATGGACGCTCCCTGGCAGCGAGAACAACGAGTATGCCGGCAACAGCGTCACAGTGACTTACCCCCAAAGAGGGCATCTACGACGTCACCCTTACCATAAGTCGCAAGAGCGAGAAGGATGTGAAGGAAATCAAGCAGTTTGTCGAAATCATCGGTAAGGCACCCACCTCAGCCTTTGCCATCACCTCCGACACCTACACCACTGCAGCCGACATGGCATTTGTTCCCGCCGGAGTACCCGTACAGTTCGCCGACAAGAGCGAGGGGGCGCCCACCTCTTGGGAATGGAAGTTCACCAGCGACAGCGAGACATTGACCAGCACCGAGCAGAACCCCACCGTTACCTTTACCAAGGAAGGTCGCTATGATGTGACTCTCACCACTGCCAATGCCAACGGCTCCAATCAGGCATACAAGGCGGAGTGCCTGCAGGTTGGCGGCGAAATGATGATATGGAACATCACCGAGCAGGAGATAGACAATCTCAAACCCATCAGCTACGACAGCTTTGGTTTCTATGCCGGCAGCAATATGTTCGGCCTCGACCGCTTTGCCGAGAAATATCCTGCACCATTGGCCGATGCTACAGTGAAGACCGTCGACGCCTACTTCGCCTCAACCAAGACCCGCGAGCCCGACGCCGCCATCGAGCTGGCGATATACGATATGGCTGCCGACGGCGGACCTGGCAAGGTGCTCGCCAAGACATCGCTCAAAGCAAGCGAGCTCAAGAGCAATGCCTCCGAATACGTACAGACCACCTTCGAGTTTGCCGAACCTGTAGCCCTCGCAAAAGGCAAGCCTTTCTTCGTGGCCATTGGTCCATTCCCTTATCAGGGTGTCAGCAGCTATGAGGACCAGATAGCCCTCTACTGCGTGACCCGCAACCAGGGAGGACTCTGCGCCACATGGGATCTGGCACAGTATTCGGACCGATGGATAGCCAACGTCTCAGGCTATTGCTCTATGGCGATGGGCCCAGTGGTCAACTACACATCTGTAGCCAACGGCATAGACAACACTGTAGCCTCTGGCTCCACCAAGCATGAAATAAAGGCCATCTATAACCTCTGCGGCCAACAAGTGACCACTCCCGAAAGCCACCAGATTTACATCGTGCGCTATACCGACGGCACCAGTCGCAAGATTATGTGGAAATAAAGAAAAATAGCAGATTGGCATCTGCCGCCTGACCGCCGCTGACATAACCATGATTAGGGCTGGAATTCTCGCAAGAGGACTCCAGCTCTTTCTCTTTTCCGCATTGCCACTGCGGCACTAAGACATATCCTACATCACCCCCGCCATCTTTACCTCATTCACCCTTACACCTATTATTATATATAAGGGCTGCCACATGGCTGTCTACCGGTCGTCCCCCACCCGTCCAGGAAACATGGAGATGGTGAAGGGGTGGATGCCAGGTTTCCCGTTGCCTGCCGTCGATTAGAAATCTTTAATGCTGGATGATAGGGTTCTAATTGTGATTGTTTCCTGTGCTTGCGCGGAAGTGGTAATTTTGCGGCATGATGATGAAACGATACATTTTAGTAAGGCTGCGACTGGCAAGGCGTAGGCTGCGCCACCGTTCGCTGCCGCCGGCAGCCTCGCTATTGTCGCCGCCGGCATAATCCTTGTCAACGTACTATCTTTGCATATTATTCAAAAAAAACTCATTCAATGTCAGTTCGTTTTAATGCGTTTTGCATCGTTTTAATAGGGTATTAAAATGATGCAGAGTGGTCAAGTAAATCGAAAAGAGTTACTATCTCGACGATTACATTATGTATTATCTCCTCTTCTGATTTGCCAAATTCAGAAAGGTGCTTCTTTCCAAGCCAGACATGGTCTTTTGCGTAACCTCTCTCTCCCAACATACCTGCAACCTTGTCATCATTGGGATTATATTGAGGCGTCTTATATTTGTCTTCATAAGCCTGGCGTATGTACAAATGGCTTTTGGCTATAGTTATACCGTATTGCGCATTTTCGTTCTTTCTGATTCTCGTTCCATGCGCATAGATATAAGACGATAGTTTGCCAAGGACAGCTTGCTCTATCTGGCAGTAATCCAATTTGTCCTTTCTTTCACGTTTAACCTCATGCTTATTGTGATATGCCTGATTTTCTTTAGCACAAAAGTCTCTTAATTCGCCG
Organism: Prevotella sp. P5-64; assembly: GCF_002251285.1. Classification (NCBI taxonomy): domain Bacteria; kingdom Pseudomonadati; phylum Bacteroidota; class Bacteroidia; order Bacteroidales; family Prevotellaceae; genus Prevotella; species Prevotella sp. P5-64. The sequence continues at coordinate 4,415 of NZ_NPJK01000010.1, read as the reverse complement.
ATATTGATATGGTCTATGTCTTTTTTATATACATACGCAAAGAACCTGGCTATTAGTGCCTTTTCTTCCTTGGTCAAGTAAGCGGCAGGATGAGGGACGCCATAACAGGGGATGTCATTAAACTCGCCCATAAGGATGCGACCCAAAACGGGATTATTGTCCTTGTCGTATCTAAATGAGAAGCCGGCAACATTTATAGAAGCCAATCGGCTAAAGGCATCTTTTCCACTTAGAAAAACAATCATCTTGGGATTGCATAGTCTTATCAGTTCCAATGTCTGAGGAAAGGTCTGGGTCAATAAAGATCGGTTTAATTCCGCAGCTGTTGCTGTATTGAAGAATGTAGCATTAGCCATAACAAATCTGCTTTCATCATCCAGAACATTGGGATGACCTAAACCACTGAAATAGATTTTAAGATTTCTGAAATAATTCCATGTGTAATGCAGGCTCCAGCTTGTGCAATTCCCATGTTTAGGGTTCTTGCAGAAATTACCCGATACCAATTGCTCGGCGGTCATTCCACGTTGAGGGTCAATGCCCCAGTTGGGATTGGCTATCATGTCTTCATAATTACCACCAGAGCCAGGATTGATGCCGGCTATCAAAACATCAACGGAGTCGGTGCCAACAATATTGTTTAGGTCCGATTGTGAATAGAAAGCAGGGACATTATTTCTGCCCAACTCGTCAGCAATGCCATTATAAACTTTAATGGTCGCCTTGCCCCAATCCATCAACTCTTCTTTGGTCATATATGTATCGTTATTTGTTCATCATTCTATATTACGGCGTCTACAAAGCATAGCTGCCACATCTGTCACAGTTATTAAATACTCCTTTCTTTAACTAACGATTTCTATGCAACGATATTGTAAAGATAGCTCGAATTTGTTAAGACAAAGGATATACATAAGCCGATAGCGGTGCCACAGCCATTACCTTCATCACCATCTCCACCCATGCAGCAAAGGCTGAGACCCTTGCGGCATGGGTGGAGATGGTGTTTATTCTGATTGCGGGGTGGGAAATAGTGATTGCGGGGCTTGCAGTCATTATTGCAGGCTTGGCAATCACTATTTCGTGCCACGAACCCAACTTTACTGTGGGCTCGGGCGAGATGGGCTTGGGCTCGGGTGAGATGGGGATGGTCGCTGACAAGATGGCTGTGGCCTCTGGCATGGCGGTAGCGGACTCGGGCTTATTGCCAGCGGGGGCTATCTTGGTCGGAGTCATGGGCGATGGAATGGGGATGGGGGCGGCGGCGGGGGCAATCGTGAGGGTGGCGACAGCGCAAATAATTGCAGCGGCGGGGTGCAATTGTTTGTAAACAAACACATTACTTAATAATAATTTTGTAACTTTGCACCAAAATAAATACAATCACAACAAATATGGAGAAGAATTTCAAGCGTACTACCGTGACTGCGGCGCTTCCTTACGCCAACGGCGGTGTGCATATCGGCCATCTCGCCGGCGTATATGTGCCTGCCGACATCTATGTAAGATATCTCAGACTGAAGAAAAAGGATGTGATATTCATCGGCGGAAGCGACGAGCACGGCGTACCCGTGACCATACGTGCCCGCAAGGAGGGCATCAGCGTGCAGGAGGTGGTAGACCGCTATCACAAGCTCATCAAGGACTCGTTTGCAGAGTTCGGCATCTCGTTCGACATCTACAGCCGCACCACCAGCAAGATACACCACAAGTTTGCATCCGACTTCTTCCGCAAGCTCTATGACGACGGCAAGCTCGAAGAGATCACCGAGGAGCAGTACTGTGACGAGGTGACCGGCGAGTTCCTCACCGACCGCAATATCGTGGGCACCTGTCCGCGCTGTGGTGCCGAGGGTGCCTACGGTGACCAGTGCGAGAAGTGCGGAGCCACGCTCTCGCCCGAGGAGCTTATCAATCCCACCAACAAGAACAACCCTGGCCACGGCCTCGTGAAGCGTCCCACCAAGAACTGGTATCTCCCGCTGGGCGACTATCAGCAGTGGCTCAAGGACTGGATACTGGAGGGACACAAGGAGTGGCGTCCCAATGTGTATGGACAGTGCAAGTCGTGGCTCGACATGGACTTGCAGCCACGCGCGATGACCCGCGACCTGGACTGGGGTATCCCCGTGCCCGTAGAGGGTGCCGATGGCAAGGTGCTCTACGTGTGGTTCGACGCGCCCATCGGCTATATCTCCAACACCAAGGAGCTCTGCGACAGCGACCCGGCCCGCTGGGGCAACTGGGAGAAGTGGTGGAAGGACGACGATACCCGCCTCATCCACTTCATCGGCAAGGACAACATCGTGTTCCACTGCCTCATCTTCCCCACCATGCTCAAGGCCCACGGCGGATATATCCTGCCCGACAACGTGCCTGCCAATGAGTTCCTCAACCTGGAGAACGACAAGATTTCCACCTCGCGCAACTGGGCGGTGTGGCTCCACGAGTATCTCGTCGATTTCCCCGGCAAGCAGGACGTGCTCCGCTATGTCCTCACAGCCAATGCTCCCGAGACCAAGGACAACAACTTCACCTGGAAGGACTTCCAGGAGCGCAACAACTCTGAGCTGGTGGCCATCTATGGCAACTTTGTCAACCGCGCGCTGCAGCTCACCAAGAAATACTGGGGCGGCGTGGTTCCCGCCTGTGGCGAGCTGACCGAGGTTGACCGACAGACTATCGCCGAGTTCAAGGACGTCAAGGCCAAGGTCGAGGAGCTGCTCGACGGCTTCAAGTTCCGCGACGCGCAGAAAGAGGCCATGAACCTGGCGCGTATCGGCAACCGCTATATCACCGAGTGTGAGCCCTGGAAGGTGTGGAAGACCGACTCCAAGCGTGTGGAGACCATCCTCTACGTGTGCTTGCAGCTCTGCGCCAACCTCGCCATCGCCTTCGAGCCTTTCCTGCCGTTCTCTTCCAAGAAGCTGCGCGCCATGCTCAATATGGACAGCTTCGAGTGGGAACAGCTGGGCAGCATGGACATCCTCGCCGCCGGCACACAGCTGGGAGAGGCTTCGCTGCTCTTCGAGAAGCTGGAAGACAGCGTCATCGACGCTCAGCTGCTCAAGCTCGAGAACACCAAGAAGGCCAACGAGGCTGCCAACTATGAGCCCGAGCCTATCAAGGACACCGTGGACTTCGACACCTTTGAGAAGCTGGACATCCGCGTGGGTCTCGTCACCTCGTGCGAGAAGGTGAAGAAGTCGAAGAAGCTGCTCAAGTTCCACATCGACGACGGCACCAAGGACGGCCGCACCATCCTCAGCGGCATCGCTGCCTACTATGAAGACCCACAGGAGCTCGTGGGCAAGCAGGTGTTGTTTGTAGCCAACTTCGCGCCACGCAAGATGATGGGCGAGGAAAGCCAGGGCATGATACTCTCGGCTGTCAACTACGACGGCACACTCTCTGTGACCACCACATCCAAGGATGTCAAGCCTGGAAGCCAGGTAGGATAAATATAGACTGTAGAGCCTCATGTGCCTTTCATTCCCTCGGGAAGTCTAAGGCTCATGAGGCTTTTCGCTTACCTTGGCGCGAGCATACGGGTCATGAGCAGAGCCCCAGCGCCGATCAGCCCCGCCCTGTCAGCCCTGCCAGCCGCCAGTGTGTTCACCCCGCCAGCCGTCAGCCGCCGCCCCGGTGCTCCAGTTGCTGCTCCGGAGAGACTGTATACCAACCCAAAAGTAACTATCCACTATCCGCACAACGATGAAGAGATACATCATCACCACACTTCTTGCCCTGGTAGCCATCGCGCTGCAGGCGCAGAACATCAAGGCCGTAGACCTGGGTCTGTCGGTCAAGTGGGCCGATGCCGACCTTGGCAGCGCCGACGGGGAGAGCAAGTACTACTTCCAATGGGGTGAGCCCAAGGGAGTATGGATGCAGGATTACAAGGCCTCTGCCTATCCCCCTGCCATCCAAGCCAAGCTGGACCCCAACAAGACCATATACAGAAGCCAGATAAGTAGCCAACTGGCCGAGCGAGTGGGCAAAGACAACATCCTTCTGCCCCAATACGATGCCGCCAGAGTCATTCTGCGCAGCCACTGGCGCATGCCCAACAAGGCAGACTGGACCGAACTGATAGAGAAGTGCAAGTTTGAGTGGGACAGAGTCAATGGCAGGAAGTGTATCAAGGTGACCGGCCCCAACGGCAACCACATCTTCCTCACCAACGGCGGATGGCTGGATAGCGACAACAACAAGCTGAAGAAATACTATATAGGCAAGGTGAGCTACTATTGGTCGAGCGAGGTCATGAACTATGGCTATGGCCCCGCCGAGATTATCTCCTTCTGGTGTAACAACAACCCCAAAGGCAAGATAGAGCCCCGCATCGACACATGCGACTTCCCCGCGCGCGGCATCCTTGTACGCCCCGTCTACGACGACCGCGCCCCCGCCCC
>NZ_NPJK01000001.1:0-9066 GCF_002251285.1 Prevotella sp. P5-64 | reverse complement strand
CGACGGCAAGCAACCCACACCCCCTCAACCCACTAATCAGGAAGACAATGAGAAAGACAAGAAATAAGATGACCGCCGGCATGGCGCTGGCTGTGGCGGCACTGATGGCGGCTGGCTGCTCCACCACCCGGGCGCTGCCCGAGGGCGAACAGCTCTTCACCGGGCTCAAGCCTATCGAGTATACCAACTACGAGCCGTGCCAGCATGCCGAAGACACCAAGATAGAGATGGAGTCGGTGCTTGCCTCTACGCCCAACGGCGCCCTCTTTGGCAGCAGCTACTACCGCTCGCCGTTCCAACCCAAGCTGTGGGTATGGAACGCCTTCTCGCAGAGCAGCTCGCCCTTGGCGCGGTGGATTACGCGCGCCTTCGGAACCAAGCCCAAGCTGATGAGCGAGGTCAACCCCGCCCTGCGCGTGTCGGTGGCCGAGAACCAACTGAAGAAGTACGGTTACTTCAACAGTCATGTCAGCGCCCAGGAGATTACCGGCTCCAACCCCAAGAAGGCCAAGGTGGCCTACACGGTGGATATGGGTCGTCTGTGGCGCTACGACTCTATCCAGTATGTGGGCTTCCCCACCCATGCCGACAGCCTGCTCCACAGCGCCGACGACCAGGCGCTCATAGGCAGGGGCAACCCCTTCAGCGTGGCTTCGCTCGACCAGGAACGCCAGCGGCTCAGCACCCTCTTCCGCACCCACGGCTACTATTACTATCAGCCCGGCTACGCCACCTATCTGGCTGACACCATCAACAAGCCGGGCCAGGTCGACGTAAGACTGCAGCTGGCCGACAGTCTGTCGCCGCAGGTGATGCTGCAATGGCACATCGGCAACATCGGCATCGACTTCCGCCGACAGTTTGGCGACGTGCTGCAAGACTCCATCCACTTCCGCCACCTTACCGCCCGCTTCAACGGACGCCGCTCGCCCGTGCGTCTCGGCGTCATACTGCGCGATGTCAAGCTGCGCCACGGCAGACTCTACAGCAGCGACGACGAGGCACAGACGATGAAGGCCATCCAGAACACGGGACTCTTCAGCTACAGCACCCTCAGGTTTACGCCACGCGACAACGACACCCTCGACCTGCAGCTCGACCTGGTGATGGACAAGCCCTACGACTTCTACATCGAAGCCAACGCCAAGGGCAAGACCACCGGACGCATGGGACCCGAGCTGGTGGCTGGTCTCGTCAAGCGCAACGCCTTCCGCGGCGGCGAGCGCCTCGACATCAATATCCACGGCTCCTACGAGATGCAGACAGGACACAGCGCCGAGGGCAGCCAGAGCGGCATCAAGTCGTATGAATATGGCGGCGACGTGGCTCTGGTCTTCCCCCGCATGCTCACCCTGCGCAGCCTCTTCACTCCCAACAAGATGCGCATGCGCCGCATCGGACGCTGGTATCGCTACGGTGTGCCCACTACCACCATCAAGGCGTCCAAGAACGTGCTCCACCGTGGCGGGTACTTCAAGCGCCACGTGCTCTCGGGCGAACTTACCTACGCGTTCCAGTCGTCGCCACAGTCACGCCATCAGTTCAGCCCGCTCATACTGTCCTATGAGTACATGCAGCGTCAGACCCAGGCGTTTATCGACCTGCTGGAGCGCAACCCGTATCTCAGCGTGTCCATGCGCGACCAGTTTGTACCCAAGATGTCCTATACCTATACCTACAACAGCCCTTCTACGATGCGCCACCCCATCAGCTGGGAGATAACTGCCAGCGAGGCGGGCAACCTGCTGGCTGCGGCGTATACCATGATGGGCGAACGATGGGCCGAGCGCAACAAGACGATGTTCAAAAACCCCTTCGCCCAGTTTGTCAAGCTCCAGACCGATTTTGTCAAGAAGTGGCGCGTCACCGACAAGTCGTCGCTGCTGGGCCATGTCAATGCCGGCGCCGTAATCAGTTATGGCAACGCGCAGAGTGCGCCCTATTATGAGCAGTTCTATATAGGCGGTGCCAACAGCGTGCGTGCCCTCAATGTGCGCAGCATCGGTCCGGGCCGTTACCATCCCAGCGACGCCAAGCTCTCGTACATCGAGCAGACTGGCGACCTGAAGATACTGGGCAACCTCGAATACCGCCCGCAGCTATGGGGCTCGCTCTACGGCGCCCTCTTCCTCGACGCCGGCAACGTGTGGTCACTGCGCGACAGCAGCAATCGCCCCGGCAGCAAGTTTGAAGCCCGCAACCTCTTCTCGCAGATGGCTGTGGGCACCGGTGTGGGCCTGCGCTACGATGTGGGCATCTTCGTGCTGCGCGTAGACTGGGGTATAGGTCTCCACGTGCCCTACGACACTGGCAAGAGCGGTTTCTACAATGTCAGCAGCTTTGCCGATGCGCAGAGCCTCCATCTGGCGGTGGGTTATCCGTTCTGACGGTCACATTCTTCACCTCACTCGTCAGCAACCCCACCACTCTACAGCCCGTCGCCATCAATCTGCCACCGCCCGTGGATAGAGATGGCATCCCAAGACAACCATAGGGCATACAGCCCCTACCTGCCACACGACGGCAGTTGCCACCTGAGGCGTCACCGACTTGCGCAATAATTGTGCAAACCAGTGACGCCTCATTTATATGGCTGCATACGGGATATACTCTCAACTATATGACTATCAATCATCATCGCCAGCAACACCGCCATCAATATTTTTTTGAAAATAATCAGAGAAAAATTTGGCGGAATGAAAACCACTTCGTAAATTAGCACACAAGAACATCAATTAAAAACCCAAAGAAATGTATAAACAAGTATTTCTATTACTCCTTGCACCTTGGGTATTGTTTTCCTGTACAACAGAAGAAAACGAAACTATAGTTCAAAACCCCAAGATTCAATTGTCTAAACTTGACATTAGACTGACGGTAACTCCTGCCACAGGGCAGCCTCTCCGCAATGCATTCACAGTAACTGCATCTGATTTGAATGCTCTAATCGATAAGCATTTTTTAAGAACAAGAACTGGTGAAACGCGACACATTGTCAAGATAGAGCCATTAGTATATGGTGGTAAACCGCTAATGTTTTTTTGTTCAGTTTAACCAAGGATGGAAATTGTTCTCGATTGACAAACGTATGCCTGTAGTGCTAGCCGAAAACAACGAACAAAACGAAATGAGCGTTACAAAAATACTGGCAAACAAAGCCATCAGGCCATGGCTTGACATGATGAAGAACGAGACCGAAACACTTGCAAAGACCGATGATTATGATAACGATTCAGAAAGCCTTACCCAATGGGCTTCGCTGGGAGGCCCAATCAAGCGAACTCCCACTAAGCCAGTTCCAGGAGAATTGATATTCGAAGGTTCTGAATATATTGGAACCACAACCAAAAGTGTACCCCATATCGTAAGAACGGCTTGGCATACTCGTTTCCCATTTAATATTTTTACCCCTACTATAGGAAGTGGGAGTACAGCTAATTGCCCATTGAGTTGCACGGCCGTCGCAACAGGACAATATATGCTTCACCGCATGCGCTATCCCGGATATCAAATTCCCGTTTCGTGCTCATACAGCGGCCCCTACACTAACAGCACTTATCATGCATCTGGAAGCACAGTCTTACAATCTGATAGTCTAATGATGGATGAGACGGAATGGTATATTAGCCTCCATGGAAACCCAAAGGGGGTGTACACCGCAAAGTTCTTAACGCATCTCGCACATGAAATAAATGTTATTTTCGAACCGGATAATTCTGGAGGAACTATGAGGGGCGTTGCAGCAGTCCTCAACAAAAATGGCATAAAGGGCAAATTCGTTTCTGGGACAGGCTATATAAAAGACGAGATTGACTTTGGATTACCCGTATTATTTGCCGCTGACAAAGAAAAATCAAACGAAGATGGTCACATGTGGTTAATTGATGGATATAAGTATGATATTGAGGAATACGATGACATTTGGCGCTTTTTTGAAGACACTATCTACATAGACCCAAATGTTCCACGCGAAGGTACTATCATACGCGAACGTCGGCAAGTATATTGCAACTATGGTTACCAAATGAATTGGGGATGGGATCTCAATGACTTTATCCATGCACGTGATGAGGATAACACTTATTATGCGATTGGTAATTTTAGACAATATACCAAAAACTACTATTATTTCAGACGTGAACAATGACAATTATTAACATATAAAACGATACGATTATGAAGAAGTGTTTTATTCTTGCGTGGTTGCTGTTGCCTACCACATGGTTGCTGACAGGATGTACGGACAACATTGAGACAACTGCCCCCGAAGAGAAGACTACTGGTCTTGAGCCTATTCAGATGGAGTGCAGCAAGGTGCAGCAGACGCCATTTGCCAAGCAGAGCAACAAGTTTGCCAACAAGTTTTTCGCTACGGCAGCCAAGGAGGTCGAGGGCACAAACACCAACCTGTGTATATCGCCCATCAGTATGCAGTATATACTCTCTATCTACGCCAACGGCTTGGCTGACGAACAGGCGCAGAAGGTGGTGGACTTCCTGGATATGGGCACACTGGACCAAGTCAACGAGAGCAGCCGTCAACTGCTGGCCCTTTTCAATGAGGACGACGAATATGTCAAAGTGGCAATGGTCAATGGACTGTGGCAACAGGCCAACAGCAAAGAGATAATCCCATCATTCGCCGAGAAGATACAGACATACTATCTGGCTGACACCAAAGAGACCAACTTCAAAGACCCACAGGCTGCCAAGAGTATGATAAACGGTTGGGTTGCCGACAAGACCGATGGCAGGATAACCGATGCTCACCTGAAAGTGGGCGACTATACGTTTACACAGAATGCATGGGTCAATGCCACATCCTTTGACGCCAAGTGGACTTATCCGTTCAACGCCCTGCATACCAAGAAGGACAGTTTCACCAACATAGACGGCACCGTGTCAGAAGTAGATATGATGGAAGCCAATGTAGGTATGGCCTTTGACTATTCCAATGAAGATGTCTATATCATGGAACTGCCTTATGGCAAAGGATACTACACTATGATGTTGGGAATACCGCGTAAAGCAGAGAAGCTGGACTCTATATGCGCCAATACCGACTGGTGGGCAGTTCACGAGCAGGCCCATCTCGCTCAGTTGGAACTCTACATGCCCAGGTTCTCGATCTCTACAGACTTGACAACAATATTCAAGAATGAAGAGAATAGCGCTACTGGCATACTCAGTAAACTGGGATTGGACGAGTCTGTTGCCTACGCCGACATGGTAAAAGCCACAAAACCAGCACGCCAGATGTGGGGACTGTCACAAACTGCCATCATAGAGGTAGAGGAAAACGGAACCAAAGCCGTAACCTCCACATCTGGCAATGAAGGCATGTATATATCCCCTTACGTTCCGCGCAGGATAGACAAGCCCTTCTTTTTCGCTATCCGTGAGAATACAACTGGCACCATCCTGTTTATGGGAAAGGTAGTACATCTCTAAGACAACACGCGTGACAACACGCATCAACTCAAGCGGCCCGCAACCGAGAGCTATCACACTCACGGTTGTGGGCCGCTTAGCCTATGCAAGGGAAACCACCACGGCCAAAGCGGGCATAAGTTTTTGGATGCCAGCAATAAAAAAAACGGCGAAAACGACCATTATGTTGAATAAAATGAGTAATTTTGTACTCCAATGGACACTTCTGAACTGCAAAAGATAAAGCAACGGTATAATGTTGTCGGCAACAGCGACGGGCTCAACCGTGCACTCGACATCGCCCTGCAGGTAGCCCCAACCGACCTGTCGGTACTCATCGTGGGCGAAAGCGGTGTGGGTAAGGAGATTATACCCCGCATCATCCACGACAACTCCCCCCGACGCAAGGAGAAATACTTTGCCATCAACTGTGGCTCCATCCCCGAGGGAACGATAGACAGCGAGCTCTTCGGACATGAGAAGGGTTCGTTTACCGGCGCCATAGGCGAGAGCGAAGGCTATTTCGGCACCGCCGACGGCGGCACCATCTTCCTGGACGAGGTGGGCGAGCTGCCCATAGCCACCCAGGCACGATTGCTGCGTGTGCTCGAGACGGGCGAATATATCCGCGTGGGCGGTCAGAAAATCATGAAGACCAACGTGCGCATCGTGGCCGCCACCAATGTCAACATGCGCAAGGCCATCAGCGAAGGCAAGTTCCGCGAAGACCTCTACTATCGCCTCAACACCATCCCCATCCAGATGCCGCCACTGCGCGAGCGCGGCCAGGACATCCCCCTGCTCTTCCGCCTCTTCGCCCTGCAGACGGCAGAGAAGTACAAGCTGCCCAAGATAACGCTCACCGACAAGGCCAAGCTCCTGCTGATGCAATACAAGTGGCCCGGCAACGTGAGACAGCTCAAGAACATCACCGAGCAAATCTCTGTACTCAGCGAGAAGCGCGAGATAGACGCCGAGACGCTGTCGCAGTTTATCCCGCAAGACCCCGAGAGCACCGAGCTGGCCACTATCGACAATACAGGCAAGCACTCCTATGAGAGCGAGCGCGAACTATTATATAAGGTATTATACGAGCTGCGCGGCAATGTGACCGAGCTGAAGAAGGAGATAGACGCGCTCAAGAAGCAACTGGGAGAGCACGGCGCGATGACCGCCCAGCAATACGGCCACTCGCTCCCACACATCGCCAACGGACAGATGGCGACAGTACAGGCAGAAGACGCGGTGGCAGAAGAGATAAAAAACGAACCCGCAGAGCCCATGACGCGCGAAGAGCACGACAAAAAGGAGATAATGGAAGCGCTGGAAAAGGCCAACGGCCGACGACGCGAAGCTGCCATAGCCCTGGGCATCTCAGACCGTACACTCTACCGCAGACTCAAACAATACGGACTCGACTAAACGACGACAATGAAGAAAAAACTCATATACATACACCTCGCACTGATGGCATTCGTGCTGACCACCATCACCGCGTGCGCCTTCAAAGGCTACAAGTTCAACGGTGCCAGCATAGACTACACCAAGACCAAGACCATACAAATCAACGATTTCCCCATACGCAGCAGTTATGTATGGGGACCCATGGGTCCTCTGTTCAACAACGCCCTCAAAGACGAATTTGCCAACCATACCCGTCTAGTACAGGTCAAGCGCAACGGCGATCTCAAGATAGAGGGAGAAATCATACAATACACGCAACGCAACAAGTCGGTGTCGAGCGAAGGTTACTCAGCACAGGTAGAGCTCACCATGACCGTCAGCGTAAGGTTTACCAACAACGTGAACCACAAGGAAGACTTTGAACGTCAGTTCTCAGCCTCGCAGACATACGAGTCGACCCAGAACCTGAACTCGGTACAGGAAGAACTGGTCACCCAGATGACCAAGGACCTCGTAGAACAGATATTCAACGCCACCGTGGCCAACTGGTAAACCACCCCAACCACCACAGATATGCAACTGGACTTAGAGCAACTCATCAAGCATCCGCAGACCATGGACAAGGAGACCCTGTACGACCTCCGAAGCCTCATTGCGCTCTATCCCTACTTCCAGACCGCACGTCTGCTGATGCTGCAAAACCTCTACATCCTGCACGATCCCTCGTTTGATGAAGAACTGCGCAAGGCAGCCATATACATCACCGACCGCAAGATGATATTCAGGCTGATAGAGGCAGCACACTACAAGCTCAAAAGTGCCACCACCGACAACAGCCAGGCAAAGAACGCCCCAGGCGCCGACCGCACCATCTCGCTCATTGACAACTTTCTGGACACCATCCCCGCCACCGATGAGGAAGAGCCGAAGAAGAAGAAACGCAAGCCAACGGCTGCCGACGCAGCGATAGACTACGTGAGCTTCCTGCTCGACACCGAGAGCGAAGACGAAGAGAGCCCCGAGACTCCGCTGATGAAAGGACAGTCGCTCATAGACGACTTCATCAACAACGACAAGGGCAAGATAGAACTCAAGGAAGAACCTGAGTATGTGCCCGAAAGCAATGACACAAAAGACAGCGAAAATATGGTGGACGGAAGCTACTGCACCGAGACTTTGGCACGAATTTACATCCAACAAGGCCGTTTTGAGAAGGCTTTGGAAATAATTACGCGCTTAAATTTGATTTTTCCAAAAAAAAATGCTTACTTTGCAGACCAAATACGGTTCTTGGAGAAGCTGATACTGAACAGCAAGGCCAAAAAGCCATAAGATATAGAGCAAATAATAACAAAAAAAATAAACAACAAGATGATTTACACATTATTCGTAGTACTTATCGTACTGGTATCTATCCTGATGATTGGCATCGTGCTCATCCAGGAGTCTAAGGGAGGAGGTCTCTCTTCACAGTTCTCTTCTTCCAACCAATTCATGGGTGTTCGCAAGACTACCGACCTGGTAGAGAAAATCACATGGGGTCTGGCCGCCGTTATGGTTGTCATCAGCGTAATCTGCGCCCACACCGCTCCCAAGGCCATCACCGAGGAAAGCGTAATGGAGAAGGCAGCTACCCAGACAGAGACTACCAATCCTACCAACATGCCTGGCTTCGGCGCAACCCAGCCTACCAAGGGCAATACCCAGCAGGCTCCCGCTGCCCCCGCAGCCGAGAACAACAAGTAAGAGTTACCGACGGTACGCAATATGAGCCCGTTCTGCCCGACGCAGAGCGGGCTTTATTGTAGCCGTCCACGCCGACGGGCGCAAGAGAAGGCTCAGCCTCCAGGCTGCGCAGCCCCCGTGGAAGCAGAAAATACAAGGCGGCGCGAAAAATAATGGGCAAAAAATTTGCAGGAAACAAATATTTCCATTACCTTTGCACTCGCTTAATGAGATTAAGCTCTAAATGGTGGCTGTAGTTCAGTTGGTTAGAGCGTCAGATTGTGGTTCTGAATGTCGTGGGTTCGAGTCCCATCTGCCACCCATAAGAAGCAGTTCTTCGGAACTGCTTTTTTTGTTTCCCCCAATCAGCCAAGCACGCAGCCGAGCACATCCCGCACGCAGCCGAGCACATCCCACGCACAGCCAAGCACATCCCGCGCACTACCAACATCATCCCACGCATTGCCGAGCCCATCCCGCGCACAGCCGAGCCCATCCCGTTTACAT